>DASWSI010000024.1:0-4691 GCA_036402715.1 Candidatus Limnocylindrales bacterium | reverse complement strand
ATTCGGCCTGGTGTGCCGCCATCAGGGCCTCGGGCGTCGTGCCGCTGTACGGCAGCACCTTCAGGTCGATTCCCGCGTCGCGGTACCAGCCCTCGTGGCGCGCGACGAAGAACCCGCTGTGGTTCGTGTTCGGAGTCCAGTCGAGCGCGAGCCGAACCGTCGCCGGGGCACCCGTCGCAAGCGCCGTCGCCGTTGGCCCGGCCGAACCAGTGGCTACGGGCGCAACCGAAGGCGCGCTCGCTGTCGGCACGGCGGCCGGTCCCGCGCACGCCGCAACGGTGAGCGCGACGGTCACGAAAACGATTGCGAGGCGGTTCGGCTTCACTGACTCGGGCTCCCGTACGGAAAACGCCGCCCCGGGGACACGGGGACGGCGTCGAGTCAGATGGGCCTGCTTCCTTCGCTGGTATGAGCCAGATCAGGTTCGGCGGGTCTGTGGCCTTGCCACACTCTCAGCGCGCGTGCGCTCCCCGGAGGCGATGTTCAGTTGTCCGCCGAGTCTAGCACCCGCCCAGAGCGACTCAGCCTGGCGCTGCCTCGACGTTCGTTGCCGGCCGATCGCCGGCGGCGATCCGCTCGTCCTCCATCGACTGGATCCGCGCCACGACGGCGACGGCGAGCACTGCCGCGGCAAGGACGAAGACATCCGCCGCGAGGCTCTGCCCGACGATCTCTCGAAGACCCGGGAGATCATCCGGCATCCGTCGCATCCGCAAGAGGCGACCGATGACGCCGCCCAGGACCCAGAACACCCACCACGCGGCGAGGAGGATCGTGAGCGAACGGCGCGCCGTCGCGCGAGCCAGCTTGCGGTTCGTCTCGGCAACGATCTGGTACGGGACGACAAAGTTGGCGAACGGGACGAACCACCATCCGATTGCGCCCCTCGGTGTTCTCTTGGTCGGGCCGGCGCCGGTGCGCGGGACGTTCTCGACGACCCGCGACAGCCACGCGAGAAACGCGATGGCGGTCAGGACCTCGAGGCCGACGCTCACTGCCGCGATCGTCGCGGCCTGCGAGTCGAACGCGTCCGCCTCGACCATGCCGAGCTGTCCTGTCGCCGCGCGATCAAAGAGCGCGAAGGCTCCGAGGTCGACGACGACCACCGCGACTGCCCACACGACGGCGCAGGCAAGGAGAAGAGCGATCGCGACCCACGCCCGCGTCCGCGCCGAACGCGGGACGGCGAGGACTCCCGGCAAGGGTGCCATCTCGGATCCCGTCTTCCACTCGACAAGCGGGCCCGCCGGCGCCGGCGACGGGACGGCAACCACGCTCGCCTCGGCGTTGGCCGCTGCTCCTGGTCTGGTCACGGCGTCCTGCGGTTGCGCCTCGCGCTCGTCGTCGCCATCGGTCATCCGACTCCCCTCCCCAGTCGCTAGCGGTTGGTGCCGCCTCGATCCGGCCCATCATCGCCGATCCGGACGACCCAGCGGCCCCTCGCCTTGCCCGCGACGACCGCGTCGAGAGCGGGCTCGAGCGTGTCGAGCGTTACCTCGGTCACGTCTTCGCCGAGGCCGCGCGGCCGGTAGTCCGTTGCCAGCCAGCCCCACAGGGTCCGGCGCTCGTCGATGGGGACGGTTACCGAGTCCATCCCGAGGATCGCCACGCCGCGGAGGATGAACGGCAGGATCGTCGTCGCGAATGCGGGACCACCGGCATTGCCGCACGCCGCCACGGCCGCTCCCGGTTTCAGCGTCCGGAGGATGTACGGGAGCGTCGGGCCGCCGACGGCATCGATCGCGCCTGCCCACCGGGCGGACTCGAGGGGCTTTGGGCTCTCGGCGGTCACCACGGAGCGGTCGAGAACCTCCGAAGCGCCAAGCTCGCGCAGCCGCTCGTGCTCGTCGCGCTTGCCCGTGGCCGCGACGGCCTCGTGGCCTCGTGCCGCAAGGATCCCGATCGCGAGCCGGCCGACGCCGCCGGCCGCGCCGGTGACGAGGACGGGCCCGGACCCCGCCTGGAGCCCGCGGGCCTCGAGCGCGGCGACCGCCATCGCAGCGGTGAAGCCCGCCGTTCCGATCGCCATCGCGTCGCGCGTCGTCAACCCGGCGGGCAGCGGCACGACCCATCCGGACGGGACGCGCGCCAGCTCGGCGTAGCCACCGTGGCGCGCGACCCCGATGTCATAGCCGTGCGCGATGACATGTGACCCGGTGGGGATGGACGGCGCCGTGCTCTCGAGCACCTCGCCCGCGAGATCGACGCCGGGCACGAGCGGGCTGATGCGCGCGACGCGGCCGTCCGGCTGCGCGGCGAGGCCGTCCTTGTAGTTGATGCTCGACCACTCGACGCGGACGAGGACGTCACCGTCGGGGAGATCCGCCGCATCAAGGGTCCTCGTTCCGCGGTCGAACCGGTCCCCGGCACGCTCGACGACGTAGCCGCGGAACGTGGATGACGCGTCGGTCACGAAGCTCAGCGCCGGGCGCAGGCATCGCGCGCGCCGCGGGCGGCCAGCCACAGCGACCGGCGCGCCGTATCGACGCGATCGAGCGGCGCGAATGCCTCGTCCGCAACGGCTCGCTCGATCGACGTCCGAACGCCGGCCGCGACGGAATCGGCCCACCGCCGCCCGAGCCAGCCGGCGTGGATGGCGAGCGCTCGCGCCACGATGAATGCGGCGATCAGCCCGACGACGAGAAGCGCAAACGGCGCCGGCACGCGACCCGCGAGGGGGACCGTCACGACGTCGACGGGCGGCCGCAGCACGATGACCAGCACGAGCCACGCGACCGCGATCGCAACGGCGGTCGTGGCGATCGTCTGGAGCACGCCCAGGAGCGGCCACACGCGGCTCGTCGGCGCGACGAGCGGCCCCGGCGCCGTGATCGCATTGTCGACCGCGCGCCGGAGCCGCATCGCAAGACGCTGCCCATCGACGGACGCGGCGATCGCGGGGCGGATCGCGGTTGGCGCGGTTCGGAGCGGCTCGTCGACCGCGGAGCGCAGGGCGTCGAGCGCCGGCGCGATCGACCCGCGGTCCATCCACCCTTCGAGGAAGATCTCGGGATCGGCGACCTTTGCCTGGCGGCCGCTGGTCCGGTACAGCCAGCCGGTCAGCTTGCCGAGCGGTCCCGCTCCTCTCGGGCGGGCGGCGGCGCGCGTCGCCGCCACGGCCTGGCGCGTCGCGGTCGGGAGGTCGACGAGCCGCAGGACTTCGGCCGTCGCGTCGTCGATCGATCGCTGGCGGTCACGCGGATCGAGGATCGGCTGCGCCTGGGTGTCCGGGTTGACTCCCGCCTGCCGCGCGAGCTGCTCGAGCCCGTCCACGACGGACGCGGAGATTCGCCCGACGACGACGCGCTTCGCATCGACCTGGGCGTTGACCCAGTCACGGACCGCGTCGATCTCACCTTTCACGGCCGCGACGGCGACCACGGCGGGTGACGCCGGGCCATCGAGCATGTCGCTCTTGAGGGAGCGCTCGAAATGCGCCCGCACGGACTCGAGGTCGTCCGGCCCGAGGCGGTCTGCCTTGTTGAGGACGACGAGCTGCCGATCCAGCCGGGGAAGCCAGCGGCGGAGGAAGTCCTCGTGCAGGACCGCGTCGCGATATTTCTCCGGATCGCTCACCCAGATGACCGCGTCGACGCGGGGCAGCAGCGACTCGACACGCTCGCGATGGCTCCGGGCGACCGAATCGAGATCGGGCAGGTCGAGGATCGCAACGCTCGCGAGCCTGGGATCGCCGTGCTCGACGACGGCATCGACGCCGAGCCACTCGAGGAGTGGCTCCATCTCGTCCCGTGACGCACCCGGGACCCAGGCGACCGGCTGGCCCGTCGTGGGGCGCCGCGCCGAAGCGGCGCTGACCTCCGTGCCGGCCAGGGCGTTGAGCAGGGTCGACTTCCCCACCCCGGTCCCACCGATCAGCGCCACGACGCATACATCGGACGACAGCCCGAGCCGGTTGTCCGCCTCCGTTCGTGTCGCTTCGGCGTCGTCGACGGCAAGGCCGAGGGCCGCCGCGGCCGCGATCCCGTCGTCGAGCCGGGCCAGACACGGCCCCGGCCGGAGCGGGATCGCCCGGGCGGGCGCGGAGGCGGGCGCCGACGGGGCATCAGGGCGCACAGCGTTTGGCGGCCGTTCGCCGTCCTCGGACGGCAGCGGGTCGGGGGCGACGGCGACCGGCGGCGACCCGGTCTCGGCCGGCACGGGCTCGATGGCCCGACCTGTGTCGCTCGCGCCGACTTCACCGGCTGGAGAGCGAGCCTCGTCGTCGTCGCCGTCGCCGGCAGCGGCCGCGTCGCGGTCGACCGTGTCCGCGGCTGGATCGGTATCGGACCTCGCGAACGTCACGGGCGCTGCGACCAGATCATCGCCGCTCGCTCCGCCGACGCGTCGACGCCCGCGGCAGCTCGTCGAGGCGCGGGATGTCCGGGAGCGTAATGGCGCGGTCCGAGACGGAGATCGTCGGTGGGAGCGTCCTGACCTCATCCGCGGCGGTGCGCAGCTCCGTCGCAAGCGACCGGAGCCCGGCCGGCGGCGGGATGAGCGCATCGAACCGCGCGAGCTCCTCGCGGAACGTCTCACCCAGCGTCGCGATGAGCCCGACGCGAGCGCGCGTGATCATCTCGACGAGCGCCGCCTCGCCGAACAACGCGCCGAGCAGCTTCTGGTTCAGGAATCCCGTCGCGGCCGCGACGCCAACCTCGGCGCCCGTCAGTCCCCCGGTATGCGAGAACGTG
>DASWSI010000023.1:0-4104 GCA_036402715.1 Candidatus Limnocylindrales bacterium | reverse complement strand
GAGGCCCACGATCTCGCCGGGGTACAGGTCGACGGACACGTTGTCGACCGCGTGGACACCGCCGAACGACACCCGAATGTTCCGCATCTCGACGAGTGGGGTGGCGACGGCGCGCGTGGCGGCCTTGTCCGCGACCGTCATCGCGCGGACCTCCGCCGAATGAGCGTGTCGAGGCCGACGGCGCCGACGAGGACCGTCCCGACGACGATGTCCTGGATCGGCGAGTCGACGCGAAGCAGGACCATCCCGGAGCGGAGCGACTGCATGACCACGGCGCCGAGGACAGCCCCCGGAATCGTCCCGATTCCACCCGAGAACGAGGTCCCACCGATCACCGCGGCCGCGATGACGTCGAGCTCGTTCTGGACACCCAGGCTCGTGACGCCGGCGTTGAGCCGGGCGGTCTGGATCGCTCCGCTGATGGCACACAGGACGCCCATCAGGACGAAGGTCATCATCACCGTCCGCCGGGTGTTGATGCCTCCGAGCTCGGCAGCCTCGGGGTTGCCGCCGATGGCGAAGACGTAGCGGCCGAACCGCAGCCGGGTGGCGATGAAGGTCATCGCGAGCGTCACGCCGATCATGATGAAGACCGGGAACGCGATCCCCGTCGGGATGTTCAGGCCGCCCGCGGGCACCGCGAGGTTGTGCTGCTGGGCGTACTGCTCCGCGAGCGACACCGGCCACGGGTAGCTGTTGGCGACGAGGACGGCGCCGAGAACCACCGCGGAGCCGATGATCCCGATCGCGAACTCGGCCCATATCGGTCGCAGCGGGAAGCCGTACTTCCGGCGCCGGCGCCGGCCCGCGACGAGCGTGGCGGCGATCGCGAAGCAGGCGATCACGCCGAACGCCCAGCTCCCCAGCTCGCCGATCGCGCCCGTCGGCCCGCCACCGAGCAGCGCGAACGTCTTGTCCACTGGCGCGATCGTCTGTCCGGACTGGAACTCGAAGATGAGACCGCGCCAGACGAGCAGGCCGCCGAGGGTGACGATGAACGCCGGGACCTTGAGGTACGCGATGATCACGCCCTGGAAGCCGCCGATGAGCGCCCCGAGGAGGATCCCGACGGCGAGCGCGACGATCCAGGTGAAGGGCTGGTCGAACCCGAGCCCGAGCGTCGTCGGGATCCAGATCGCCTGGATCATCGCCATCGTGTAGCCGACGAACCCGAGGATCGACCCGATCGACAGGTCGATGTTGCGCGAGACGATGATCAGGACCATCCCTGTCGCCATGATCGCGACGGCGGAGGTCTGGACGGAGAGGTTCCAGAGGTTGCGCGCGGTCAGGAAGAGGCCGCCCGACAGCACATTGAAGCCGATCCAGATGATGGCGAGGGCGACCAGCATCCCGAGAAGGCGCGTGTCGACCTCGGTTGACGCGAGCAGCGAGCGGATGCCCGGGCGCGACTCCGCCGCGGGTTGCGGTTGAACGATGCCTGTGGCCTCAGTCATCGTGGCGCCTCATGTGAGCTGAGCGCGAAGGCGCCCTGTGCCGCGTCGCGGCACAGGGCGTCCCCGTTCAGTGGTTCGGGTGGGTGACTGCCGTCAGCAGCCGGGAACGGACCCGGCCGTGACGCCCTGGCACAGCTTGTCCTTGGTGATCCAGCCGGCGTCGAGGACGACCGACAGGTTCGCCTTGGTGATCGGCTGCGGCTTGAGGAGGATCGAGCTGACCTTGTTGCCGCCCGGGGTCGTGAACGACGCGGCGCCGGCGACCTTCGAGACGTCCTTGTTCTTGCAGAGCTGGATCGCCGCGTCGCCGGCCGCCTTGCCGAGAAGACGCGCGTCCTTCCAGACGTCGACCGTCTGGGTACCGAGGGCGACGCGGTTGAGGGCGGCAGCGTCGCCGTCCTGGCCGGACACGGGCACCTTGCCCGCGAGGCCCTGCGCCTTGAGCGCCGCGACGACGCCGCCGGCCATCCCGTCGTTCTCGGACAGGACCGCGTCGACCTTGTTGTTGTTGGCCGTCAGGAACTGCTCCATCTCGGTCTGCGCGAGCTCCGGCTTCCAGGTGTCGGTGAACGTCTCGCCGACGTTCTTGATGGCACCCGATGCGACCGCGTCCTTGATGATCTCGTCCTGGCCGTTCTTCAGGAACACGGCGTTCGCGTCCGCCTTGTTGCCCTTGATGAAGACGTAGTTCCCGGACGGAACCGCCTTGAGGATTTCGCGGGCCTGCATCCGGCCGACTTCGACGTTGTCGAACGTGACGTAGAAGACGCCCGGGTCCTCGATGAGGCGGTCGTAGGCAACAACCGGCACACCACGCTGGATGGCGGCCGCGACGGACGGCTTGATGGCCTTGTCATCCTGGGCGAGGATCAGCAGGACGTTCGCGCCCTGGGAGATCAGGTTCTCGACGTTGGTCGCCTGGGTCTCGGCCGAGGACTTCGCGTCGTTCGCGACGTACTTGCCACCGGCGTCCTGGACAGCCTTCTTGATCGCGGGCTCGTCCCACTTCGCCCAGCGCTCTTCCTGGTAGTTGTTCCATGAGACGCCGACGGTGCAGCCGGCCGCGGCGCTTCCGCCGGCGCCGCCCGACGCGGCCGGCGAGCTCGAGGCGCTGCAGGCGCTCAAGAGGATCGCCATTGCGGCTCCGGCCGCGGCGAGCTTGCGCGTGAAATTCATCCGGTTGACTCCTCCTCAGGGCTTCTCCGACGGGTGACGGCGGATATCCCGCGATAGGCTACTCTCCTGCCGCAACCATTTGTCACCCTTCGTGGCCGGTTCGGTGAGGGGCCGCACCGCGCCGCCGACGGCCGCAACCTGGCGGCCGGTCGTGGGCGACCGCGGTCGCGGGAGAGGGACAGCATCGCGATGTCTCGGTCGAGGGCCGTGGCCGCCGCGCTGGCGCTGGTCGTGACGTTCGCGATCGGCGCCGGCCTCGTCAGCCGCGTCATCGCCCCGTCATCCCGCTGTTCGGCGGCCGCCTCCCTGCAGCATCCCGGGTGGTCCGTTGCGCGGCGCTGGGACGAGGCGCTCCTCGACGCGATCCGCCGAGCGCTGCCGAACCCGCCGGTCCACGCTCGCAACCTGTTCCACACCTCCCTCGCAATGTGGGACGGGTGGGCGACGTACGACCCGACCGCCTCCGGCGACGTGTTCACGGAGAAGCACACCGCGTCCGATGTCGCGGCGGCGCGCGACGAGACGATCAGCTACGCCGCCTACCGGGTCCTCAGCGCGAGGTACATCAAGGCCGTCGGAGGCGCTGATTCGCTCAGCGAGTTCGACGACGTGATGGACTCCCTGTGCTACCCGATCGCGAACACCGCGACTGCCGGAGACGGTCCGGCCGCGATCGGCAACCGGATCGCGGCGGCCGTGCTGACGTACGGCAGGACGGACGGTTCGAACGAGGGCAACGGCTACGCGGCGCCGGATTACCACCCGGTGAACGCGCCGCTCGTCGTGAACCGGACCGGGACGACCCTGCTCGACCCGAACCGCTGGCAGCCACTCCAGCTCGAGCACATGATTTCCCAGAACGGTATCCCGGTGACAAATGGGGTCCAGCAGGCGATCGGATCGCAGTGGGGCCACGTCGCGGGCTTCGCGCTACCCACCGGCGGCGCCGCCGGCACGCCCATCGATCCGGGTCCCCCGCCGCGGCTCGGCGACCCTGTGTCGGACCAGGCCTACAAGGACCAGGCAGTCGAGGTCATCCGCGACTCGAGCGAGCTGGATCCCGGGACCGGAAAGACCATCGACGTCTCGCCGGGCGCCCGCGGCGGAAACTCGCTCGGGACGAACGACGGGACAGGGCATCCGGTGAACCCCGCGACCGGTCAGCCGTATGCCGCGGACGTCGTCAACCTCGGCGACTTCGGTCGGGTCATGGCGGAGTTCTGGGCGGACGGCCCGAAGTCGGAGACACCGCCCGGCCACTGGAACGTGCTCGCGAACGCCGCGTCGGACGAGCTCGGGTCGAATCTCCGGATCGGCGGCACCGGCGCGACCGTCGGGCGGCTCGAGTGGGACGTCAAGCTGTACCTCGCCCTGAACGGCGCGGTCCACGACGCCGCCATCGCCGCGTGGGGCCTCAAGGGCCACTACGACTCCGTTCGGCCGATCTCGATGATCCGGTACATGGGCGGGC
>DASWSI010000022.1:0-5492 GCA_036402715.1 Candidatus Limnocylindrales bacterium | reverse complement strand
CGGCGCCGACGTGCTGTGGGAGGCCCTGACCGACCGAACCCGCCTCGTCTGGTTCGAATCGCCGACGAACCCGTACCTGAAGCTCGTCGACATCGCGGCGGCTGCGGCGGTCGTCCGCCAGCGGTCCGAGCAATCGGGTGCAGCGCGGCCGCTGATCGTCGTCGACAACACGTTCGCGTCGCCCGCGATCCAGCGCCCGCTCGGGCTGGGCGCGGACATCGTCTTCCACTCGGCGACGAAGTACCTGGCCGGCCACTCGGACACGGTGACGGGCGTCGCGGTAACCAACGACGCCGGCATCGCCGAACGGCTCCGCTTCCTCCAGAACGCGATGGGCGGCGTGCCCGGGCCGCTCGACTGCTTCCTCGTCCTCCGCGGCCTGCGAACGCTCCACCTCCGGGTCGAGCGGCACTCGGCGAACGCGCTCGCGGTGGCGCGGTTCCTCGCCGAGCGCGACGACATCGAATCGGTGAGCTACCCCGGCCTTGCGGACGGCCCGCGCGCGCACCCACAGGCGGAGCTGGCGGCCCGACAGATGGCGCGCGGCGGCGGGATGGTCTCGTTCGTGCCGCGGCCTGGGGGCGCGGGCGAACCCGGCGGGTTGGCCGGCGGCGCGAGCGGCCGAACGGCGCGGGAGCGCGCCGTCGCGATCTGCGAGGCCACGAAGCTCTTCACGCTCGCCGAATCGCTCGGCGGGGTCGAGTCGCTGATCGAGATGCCCGCCGTCATGACGCACCTCTCCGTGGCCGGATCGCCGCTCGAGGTCAACCCCGCGCTCGTGCGGCTGTCCGTCGGCGTCGAAGCGGCGGACGACCTGATCGCGGACCTGCGCCGGGCACTCGACGGGGCGTAGCCGGCGCGTCCGCCGCGGCGCCCGACGGCGCTGCGCCGGCGTCGTCCCGGGTCGCGGGCGGCTCTCAATAGGACCATCGGCTCGCAACCCTGGCGCAACCTTCTCGCATCTTTCGTGGGACGACCGCGAGGCGTCGCGGGTATAGTGGCGGCCTGACTGTGGAAGCCGACTCCCTGGCGGCCTCGGGCCGCAACCTTCGGGACAGGGCACGCGCGGCCGGTCGAGCGAACCGATGACGATCGGCGCGCCAGCGAGGCGTGCCATCGGCAGGGAGCAGACCGTGACCGCTGTCCACAGCCCCGCGACCACGTCGACGCCAACACGCACGTCGAGCGCGCGGGCGCGGCCCATCGGCCGGACGATCCGCGCCAACCTCTCAACCGCGGAGCTCTACGAGCAGGCAATCCGCGCCGGCGAGGGAATCGTGGCGGCCGAAGGGCCCCTGGTCGTCACGACCGGGCGTCACACCGGCCGCTCCCCGCTGGACAAGTTCATCGTCGGTGAGGCCTCGAGCGAGGCGAAGATCTGGTGGGGTGACGTCAACCGGGCGATCAGCGAGGAGTGCTACGACACCCTTCGGGCCCGGCTCGTCGAGTACGTCGCGGACCGCGACCTGTACGCCCAGGACTGCTTCATCGGTGCGGACCGCGAGCACCGCCGGTCGCTTCGCGTGTACACGGAAACCGCCTGGGCGAGCATCTTTGCCCGCAACCTGTTCCGCCGGCCGAGCGCCGCGGACCTCCGCTCGTTCCACCCGAACTTCACGATCATCAACGTTCCGTCGTTCAAGGCGGATCCCTCGACGGAAGGGACCCGAAGCGAGACGGCGATCCTGCTCCACCTCCGGCGCATGGAGATCATCATCGTCGGCACCGAATACGCCGGCGAGATCAAGAAGTCCGCGTTCACCGTCATGAACTACCTCATGCCGGACGAGGGCGTGCTGCCGATGCACTCGGCCGTCAACGTCGGCGAAGCCGGCGATTCGGTTGTCTTCTTCGGACTCTCGGGAACCGGCAAGACGACCCTCTCGGCCGATCCGCTCCGGACCCTCGTCGGGGACGACGAGCACGGCTGGGGCGATCGCGGCGTTTTCAACTTCGAGGGCGGCTGCTACGCCAAGACGATTCGCCTGTCACCGATGTACGAGCCGGACATCTTCCAGACGACCCGCCGATTCGGGACGATCCTCGAGAACGTCGTGCTCGACCCCGAGACGCGCGAGCTGGATCTCGATTCGGACCGGATCACCGAGAACACCCGCGCCGCGTACCCGCTTCACTTCATCGGCAATGCCTCGGAGACGGGCACGGCCGGCCAGCCGACGCGGGTCGTCTTCCTGACGGCCGACGCGTTCGGGGTCCTGCCGCCGATCGCCCGGCTGACGCACGATCAGGCGATGTACCACTTCATCAGCGGGTACACCGCGAAGCTCGCCGGCACGGAGGTGGGCGTCAAGGAGCCGAAGGCGACGTTCTCGGCGTGCTTCGGAGCGCCCTTCATGCCGCGGCATCCCGGCGAGTACGCCGCGATGCTCGGCGACCGCCTCGGCCGAAATGACGTCCCCGTCTGGCTCGTGAACACCGGCTGGACGGGCGGCCCGTACGGAACCGGCGAGCGGATGAACATCGACCACACACGCTCGATGGTTCGGGCTGCGCTCGACGGGCGCCTCGATGGTGTTCCCACCCGGGTCGACCCGATCTTCGGGATCGAGGTCCCGATCTCGTGCCCGGACGTGCCGGCTTCGTTCCTCGATCCGCGCTCGACCTGGGCGGACGGTGAGGCGTACGACCGACAGGCCAACAAGCTCGCCCGGATGTTCGTCGAGAACTTCTCCGCCTACGCCGATGGCGTGAGCGTGGCCGTTCGAGCCGCAGGTCCCCGAACGGACATCTAGGCCGCCGGCCGGACCGCGGACGCCGCCGACTGGCCCGGCTTCGCGTCGGCGAGGGAGAGGGCCGCGACGAGAAGCCCGGCGACCGTGAGGACCGCGAGCAGCAGCGCCGCCGGCACGAACACGACGAGCGCGGCGACGGCGACCATCACGCGGCTCCCGAGGCGTCAGCGGCGCCCGCAGCCAGCGCCGCGTCGGCGCGTCGAAGACCGAGGGCGAGCAGGACGACGCCGAGGATGAACGGTGCGAGCATCAGCCCGAGCGGGATCGCGAAGAGCACGAGAAGGATCCCGAGGACGGCGAGGACGGCGGTCATGGGTCTTGGCTCCGCATCGGTTGGAGGTGATGCCCCAAGACTGCCGAGCGGGGCGGCCGCGAGCCACTGACGCCGGTCGCCGGTGAGCATCGTCGAATGACGACGGCCCTCGCCATAGAATGTCCGTCCCACCCCCGCCCCCTGGCACTGGAGACGAAGCCGCATGGGTCGCAACAAGGTCACGGTCATCGGCGCCGGCAACGTCGGCGCCACGACAGCCCAGCGGATCGCCGAGGCCGGCCTCGCGGACGTCGTCCTCGTCGACATCGTCGAAGGGCTTCCACAGGGCAAGGGCCTCGACCTCGCCGAGGCGGCTCCGGTCGTGGGGCACGACGCCCGGATCACGGGCACGAACGACTACGCCGACACCGCGGGCTCGGACATCGTCGTCGTCACCTCCGGGCTCGCCCGCCAGCCCGGGATGAGTCGCGACGACCTCCTCGCGAAGAATGCCGGGATCGTCCGGGCGGTCGTCGAGCAGGCGGTCCGCCACTCGCCGGACGCGATCCTCATCGTCGTTACGAATCCTCTCGACGCGATGTGCCACGTCGCGCTCAAGGTCTCCGGGTTTCCCCGCGAGCGCGTTCTCGGGATGGCGGGCGTCCTCGACTCGGCGCGGTTCCGGACGTTCATCGCGGAAGAGCTCGGAGTGAGCGTCGAGGACACCCACGCCTTCGTGCTCGGCGGCCACGGGGACACGATGGTGCCGCTGCCTCGCTACTCAACGGTCGCGGGCGTCCCGATCACCGAGCTCCTGTCGCCGGAGCGGGTGAAGGCCCTGACGGACCGCACCGCGAACGGCGGCGCCGAGGTCGTCGCGTTGCTGAAGACCGGATCGGCGTTCTACGCGCCTGCGGCGTCCACGTTCGAGATGGTCGAGGCGATCCTGCTCGACCGAAAGCGCGTCCTGCCGTGCGCGGTGCTCCTCGACGGCGAGTTCGGGACGCGGGGCGTCTTCGTCGGCGTCCCGGTCGTTCTGGGTGCGCGCGGGATGGAGCGGGTCTTCGAGATCGAGCTCGCGCCGGACGAGCGGACGGCATTCGACGCCTCGGCGGCCGCGGTTCGCGAGCTCGTGGCGAAGCTCCCCGCCTGACGCCCTGGCGTCGCTCGGCGCGCGCGGGCGTCAAAGGCGTTCGGCGGCGAGCCGATCGAGCAGTGGACCCGGTGCGACCCGGATCGGCCCCCCAGCCGATCCAGGTCCGCTCAGTGGCCGCTCCCCCCAGGCGACCAGCCCGGTCACGGGATGATCGAGTCGTCGTCAGCCTCCGGGCAGTGACCGGTTGACACCTGGAGTGTCGGCAGGCCGACACGCGCCGAGCGGTGGCGGCCGGCACCGAATCAGCCTCGCCGTCCTCCTCCTCCTGCACCGAAGGCCGTTCGGTAGACTTGCGCGACCGTGCCGATCGCCCTCATCGCGTTCGACTTCGACCCGGTCCTTCGCTTCGCCGGCGGCGCCGTGCGGCTCGAGACGCTGGGCGTCGCCGTCGCGATCCTCGTCGCGCTGCTCATCGCCGCCCGCATCGCCGTCGGCACGCGGGTCTCCGTCGTGGCGGCCGGAGAATCGCCGCGGCTCCGGATCGACGATCTCGTCTTCGTCGTTCTCGGGGTCGTCCCCGGCGCGGTCACCGGTGGCCGCCTCGGCTACGTCCTCCTCCACCTCGACTACTACGCGGCGAACCGGGGCGCGATCTTCGACCCGGGGCAGGGAAGCCTCGAGCTCGCGGTCGCGGTCCTTGGTGGCGCCTTGACGGGCGGACTCGCGGCGCGGCTCCTCGGCGAGCCGGTTGCGCACTGGTTCCATGTCGCCGCGCTTCCCACCGTCGCCGGGATCGCGCTCGGCAAGCTCGCGATGGCGATCGGGGGCAGCGGCCAGGGCGCGCCGGCAGCCGTTTCGTGGGCGACGAGCTATCTCGGCCCCGGACCGTGGGGCTCGCTCGGCGCGTCGATCCCGTCCCATCCCTCACAGGTCTACGAGGCGATTGCCGCGGGTCTCATCGTCATCGCGATGATCGCTGCGATGTCCGCCGGTGTGTTCCGGAGACGCGATGGCCTTGCGTTCGTCGTCGCGGTCGGTGGCTGGGCGGCGGCACGCGGCGTCGTCGCGGCCACGTGGCGGGACGCCCTGGTCGCCGGTCCGTTCGGCGCCGAGCAGCTCATCTGCCTGGCGGTCGCTTGCGCCTCGCTCGCGGTGGGTGCGGTCCTCGTTCGCCGCGCCGGCGCGGTTCCGCGCTCCGAGGCGGCGTGGCCGGAGGCGGAGGCGACGCGGTCCTGACGGCGTGTCCGCTTGCGGCGTCCACCCGCTCGTGCGGCCGCGAGACCGCCGTTCGCGGAGCATCGCCTGCCGTCGAATCGGGGCGCTGCGGTATCGTGACGCGGTCGGCTGCACCGGTCCGCCCGCCCGATTCGGACCCCCGCTGCGACGAGAA
>DASWSI010000021.1:0-24770 GCA_036402715.1 Candidatus Limnocylindrales bacterium | reverse complement strand
GCCCGGACGCCGAGGAGCGCAACACCCTTTGCCGCCCAGTCGCGCGACGAACCGGACCCGTACTCCCGGCCCGCGATGACGATGAGCGGGACGTTCTCGGCGGCGTATGCGACGGCCGCGTCGTAGATGAACCGTTCCTCGCCGTCGGGCAGGTGAACGGTCCACGGCCCCTCGCGCTCGGGGACGAGTGCGTTGCGGAGCCGGATGTTCGCGAACGTGCCGCGGATCATCACCTCGTGCTGGCCGCGCCGCGCGCCGTACGAGTTGAACTCGAGCGGTGGGATGCCGTGCTGCTGGAGCCACTGTCCGGCGGGCGACGACGCCGCGATCGAGCCGGCCGGGGAGATGTGGTCCGTGGTCACCGAATCACCGAGCAGCGCGAGCACCCGGGCGCCCGCGATGTCCGAGATCGCCGGCGGGTCGGGTCGGAGCCCGACGAAGAACGGCGGCTTGGCGATGTACGTCGAACCGGGGTCCCAGGCGTAGCGGTCGCCGGCCGGGATCGGCAGCGCGCGCCAGCGGTCGTCTCCCTCGAAGACAACGGCGTACGTCCGCCGGAAGAGCTCCGGATCGATCGAGTCGCGGATGACCGCCTTGATCTCGTCCGGCCTGGGCCATAGCTCCGCCAGCATCACCGGTCGCCCGGCGGTGTCGCGGCCGAGTGGCTCCGTCGTCAGGTCGATGTCGACGCGGCCGGCGAGCGCGAACGCGACGACGAGCGGCGGCGAGGCGAGATAGCTCGCCCGCGCGAGGGGGTGGATCCGGCCCTCGAAGTTCCGGTTGCCGGACAGGACCGCGGCGACGACGAGATCGTTCTCCTCGACTGCGGCCGCGATCGGGGCGTCGAGCGGCCCGGAGTTGCCGATGCACGTCGTGCAGCCGTAGCCGGCGAGCGCGAACCCGAGCGCCTCGAGCGGGGCCATGAGGCCCGCCGCCTCGAGGTACCCGGTCACCGCCTTCGAGCCCGGGGCGAGTGAGGTCTTGACGGTCGGCGAGACCGTGAGCCCCCGCGCGACGGCATTCCGGGCGAGCAGTCCGGCACCAATCATGACCGTGGGGTTCGAGGTGTTCGTGCACGACGTGATCGCGGCGATCGCGACAGACCCCGTGCGGATCGTGGCCTCGTGGCCGTCGACCCGGACCCGGACCGGCAGGTACGCGGCCGCTGTCTTCGGGCTCACCTCGCCGTCCGGCGCGATCGGCGGAGCCGGCTCGGAAGCGGACTCCCCGGCGGCGAACGCCGGCGGGTCGCTGGCCGGGAACGAGTCCGCGGACGAGTCCTCGACGACGCCGCCTTCGGGCCGGACCCGAGACACTCCCTCGTCGTCGAGCGACTGCAGGCCGTCCGGGAAGTTCGTCCGGAAGTTCTCGCGGAGGGCGTCGAGCGGGACCCGGTCCTGCGGGCGCCGTGGACCCGCGACGGAGGGGACGACCGAACCGAGATCGAGCTCGAGCAGGTCGTCGAACTGGAGGTCGGCCCCGGGTCGGCGCCACAGCCCCTGCTCTTTCGCGTAGCGCTCGACGAGGCCGACACGCTCCTCTGTCCGGCCGGTCAGGCGCAGGTAGGCGAGCGTCTCCTCGTCGATCGGGAACAGCGTGCTCGTGGCCCCGAACTCCGGGCTCATGTTGCTGATCGTCGCCCGGTCCGCCAGCGCGAGCGTCGCGAGGCCGTCGCCGGTGAACTCGACGAACGCGCCGACGACCCCGTAGCTTCGGAGCATCTCGGTCACGACGAGGACGAGATCCGTCGCCGTCGAGCCGCGCGGCAGCTCGCCATGCAACCGCACGCCGACGATCCGCGGCATCGGCTGGTAGAGAGGCTGACCGAGGAGGACGGCCTCCGCTTCGATGCCGCCCACGCCATAGCCGAGGACTCCGAGCCCGTTGACCATCGTCGTGTGGGAGTCCGTCCCGACCACCGTGTCGGGGAAGGCGACGCGGCCCCGCTCGTCGGCGCGGTCCGTGACGACCGTGGCGAGGTACTCGAGATTGACCTGATGGACGATCCCGGTGCCGGGTGGGACGACGCGGAGGTCGCGAAACGCGGTCTGCGCCCAGCGGAGCAGCTGGTACCGCTCGCCGTTCCGCTCGTACTCGCGCTCGACGTTGAAGGCGAAGGAGCCGGGCGTCCCGAACATGTCGACCTGGACCGAGTGGTCGATGACGAGATCGGCCGGGACAAGCGGGTTCACCCGCGCGGCGTCACCGCCCAGGTCCGCCATCGCGTCCCGCATCGCGGCGAGATCGACGATCGCCGGAACGCCGGTGAAGTCCTGGAGGATGACCCGCGACGGCATGAACGGGACCTCCGCCTCCGCGGCAGTGCCGGGCTTCCACGCGGCCAGCGTCTCGACGTCCTCGCGGCGGACGGCGCCGTCGCCCGCGTGCCGGAGGACGTTCTCGAGGAGGATCCGCAGCGTCACGGGCGCGCGGTCGAGGTCGATGAACGCGGCCAGCGCGTCGAGTCGATACACATCGGGGAGGCCGCCGCCGAGGCTTGCCCGGGCGCCGAATGGGTCGAAGTCGGGCACGCGCTGCGTCCTTCGCTGTCGGTACACTCGTGGGGTGGAAGAGTACCGCGATGGGCGCGCGGAACCGCGGGGCGGTCGTTGAGGGCCTGGTCCGAGAGTGACGCGGCCGCGGCGGAGCGAGCGGCGCTGCTCGACGACCGCGCCGAGGCCGTTCGGGACGCCGGCATCGACCTCGATCCGCCGGCCCCAGGGTCCCACCGCCACGGCACGGAGGTCCATCCGGACGGGCACGTGCACCCCCACGCGAGGAGCGAAGCGGGCCAGCCACCGGTCGTCGGGATCGTGGGTGCCGGTGCCGTCGGAACGGCGCTCGGCGTGGCGCTCACGCGGGCCGGCTGGCCCGTGGCCGCGGTCGCGAGCCGCGACCCGGGCCGGCGCGAGCGGTTCCGGCAGCTCGTCGAAGGCGCCCGCGGCTTCGCGGAGGCGACCGCGCTCCTCGACGAGGTCGAGCTCGTGATCCTCGCGGTCCCGGACGATGCGATCCCTCGGGTCGCCGGCGGGCTCCGGCTGTACAGCGGCCAGGCGCTCGTCCACACGAGCGGCGCGCTCGGTGCGGAGGTGCTCTCGGGGGCGATGGCGGCGGGGACGCAGATCGGGGCGTTTCACCCGCTCGTCGCCTTCGCCGACACGGAGCGGGCGGTCGCCGCTCTCCACGGCGCCACGGTCGCGATCGAGGGCGACGACCAGCTCGCCGCGATGCTCGCCGAGATGGCGGAGGCGATCGGTGCCCACCCGGTTCGCCTCGCCGCGGGCTCGAAGAGCGCCTACCACGCCGCCGCCGTGCTCGCGGCCGGCGGCTTCGTCGCGCTGCTGGACGCGATCGCGGAGCTCGGCCGGGTCGCCGGCCTCGACGAGGCAGGCTCGCTCGCAATCTACGGGCCGCTCCTCGAGCAGACGCTCGGCAACGCCCGCGCCCTCGGAATCCGGAACGCCCTGACGGGCCCGATCACCCGGGGCGACACCGGCACGCTCGAGGCACACCTCGCCGCGCTTCGGGCCCACGCGCCGGGTGTTGTCGAGCTCTACATGGCGGCCGCCAGGCGTGAGATCGACCTCGCCGAGGCGCGGCGCTCGCTGACACCGGAGGCTGCCCGCGCAATGCGATCGTTACTTGCAACAGGGGGCTGAGGCAGTACCATTGCCGCCCATGGAGCACAGCATCGCCGCGAAGTACGCGGCCCGTCCGGCAGCGCGTTTCGTGCGGCCGTCGACGCGGGCCCGCGAGCGGCGACTGGGCCTCCGGTCCGCGAATTCGTTCAGTGCCGCGGCCGGTCAGGCGACGGTCCTCCGGAACGCGGATCTCGGGCCGCTTGTTCGCCTTCGCGCCCACTGGCGGGCCGTTCGTGCCGCGCGACCGCGCCGTTCGACGGAAGGGCAGCCCAGGCCACTCGTGAACATGAAGTGGGCCCGCTCCGCTCACGGGGGCCAGCCTCGCCGCTCGAGCGCCCCGTCGGCGCCGTGGCGCGCCTGAGGTCCGCGACCGCCACTTCCGCCGGCGGGATCGTCGTCCGGCACGAAGCCGGGGTCCCGCACCTCGTCGTCGGGATGCGCCGCCGCGAGCGTGACGCGGTGACGTGGACGCTCCCGAAGGGGACGCCGGAACCCGGTGAGACGCGCGAGGCAACGGCACTCCGCGAAGTCGCCGAGGAGAGCGGCCTCGAGGTCCGGATCATCAAGCCCCTCGAGTCGATCCAGTACCGCTTCGTCCAGCACGGCACCCGAATCCACAAGACCGTGCACTACTACCTCATGGAGCCGATCGGTGGCGACCTCGCACGCCACGACCACGAGTTCGAGCAGGTTCGCTGGATCAGCTTCACGGACGCGCCCGGGCTCCTGACGTTCGAGACGGAGCGAGCGCTCGTCGCCAGGACGGCCATCGAGCTCGCGGTCGGCGGCGATCGGGCTGCGCCCGCGAACGTGACGGGCGATGCCGCGGCCGACGCGGCGGTCGCGGGCGAGGCGCGGCACTGACGTGACCGAGATCGCGGAGCCGCAGCTCCACGTCACGCCACTCGTCGAGCGGCACCGGACCCTCGGCGCGAAGCTCATCGAGTTCGGTGGCTGGCTGATGCCGGTCCAGTACACCGGCATCCTCGAGGAGCATCGGGCCGTCCGGCAGCGAGCGGGCCTCTTCGACCTGTCGCACATGGGCGAGCTCTTCGTCGAAGGCCCGGACGCCGGCGCGGCGCTCGCGGCGGCGCTCGTCTCGGACCCGCCGACGCTCGCCATCGGACGCGCGCACTACTCGATGATCTGCGCCCCGGACGGCGGAATCATCGACGACCTCATCGTCTATCGCCTCGGCGATGAGCGGTTCCTCGTGGTCGCCAACGCGGGCAATGCCCAGGTCGTGAGCGATCGGCTCGCGGAGCGGCTCGAAGGCTTCACGGCGGTCCTCGACGACCGGTCGCTGGCGACGGGGCTGTGCGCCGTCCAGGGGCCGCTCGCCGCGTCGATCCTCGCGCCGTCCACGGACATCGACGTCGCGGCGCTCAAGTACTACGCGATCGCGGAGGGCCGCGTCGCCGGCATCCCGGCCCTCGTCGCGCGGACGGGGTACACCGGCGAGGACGGCTTCGAGGTCTTCGTCGACTGGGACGCGGCGCCGCAGCTCTGGGATGCGCTCGCGACCGCGGGTCGGAAGGCCGGGATGATCGCCTGCGGGCTCGGTGCCCGGGACACGCTCCGCCTCGAGGCCGGGATGCCGCTCTATGGCAACGAGCTCGACCGCGACACGAACCCGTTCGAGGCCGGCCTGGGGCGCGTCGTCAAGCTGGACAAGGGCGGGGACTTCGTCGGCCGCGGCGCCCTCGAGCGCGTCGCCCGCGACGGCCCCGCGAAGCGGCTCGTGGGGCTCACCGTGCGCGGCCGCGGGATCGCCCGCCACGGCTACCCCGTCTGGGCCGCGGACCGGCGGACCGGCGTCGTGACGAGCGGGACGCAATCACCGTCCCTCGGCGCGGCGATCGCGATGGCGTACGTCGCTCCGGGCGATGCGGAGCCGGGTACGATAGTCGAGGTCGAGATCCGCGAGCAGCGAGTCCCGGCCGAGGTCGTTCCGTTGCCGTTCTACCGCCGTCCCCGCTGACGCCGTCCAACCGGCGTCGCGCCGCTGCCCCGGATCGATCCACAAGCCCCCGGCCGCGGCCGGCCGAGGAGGAACCGACCGAATGGTCCCAGCCGATCTCCGCTTCACGAAGGACCACGAATGGGTCCGCGTCGCGGGCGACGAGGCGACGATCGGGATCACGGATTACGCGGCGGCGCAGCTCGGTGACATCGTCTTCGTCGAGCTGCCCCCGGCCGGCAGGTCCATCGACCAGTTCGCGACCTTCGGCGTCGTCGAGTCCGTCAAGGCGGTGAGCGACCTGTTCGCGCCACTGTCGGGCGAGGTCCTCGAGGCGAACGCGGCCCTGACCGCGGAGCCCGAGCTCGTCAACGCGGAGCCGTATGCCGCCGGCTGGATGCTCCGGATCCGGATCGGCGACCGCGGCCAGCTCGACGACCTGCTGGACGCGGACGCGTACACGAAGCTGACCGCCGAAGGCTGACGGCGTGCCGTACGGACCGCATACCGAGGCCGACCGGGCGAAGATGCTCGCGGCGCTCGGCATCGATGCCGTCGACGAGCTCTTCTCCGACATCCCGGCGGCGCTCCGCGCCACGGGGCTGCGGCTGCCGGCCCCCGAGCCGGAGCTCGAGCTCTCGGCACGGCTCGCGGCGCTGGCGGGCCGCAACCGGACGGATCTCGCCGCGTTCCTCGGGGCGGGGGTGTACCGCCACTGGACCCCCGCTGCGGTCGACCAGATCCTGCTCCGCGGCGAGTGGTACACGGCCTACACGCCGTACCAGCCGGAGGTCAGCCAGGGGACGCTCCAGAGCATCTACGAGTACGAGTCGCTGATCGCCGAGCTCACCGGGCTCGACGTCGTCTCGGCGTCGCACTACGACGGCGCCGCCGCGACCGCCGAGGCTGCGCTGATGGCCTGCCGCCAGACCCGTCGGAAGCGCGTCCTCGTGTCCCACGCCGTCCATCCGCACTACCGCCAGACGCTCGCGACGTACTTCGAGGCGGGACTCGAGTTCGACGAGGTCCCGGTGGTCCCGGACGGAGACGCGGCGGGGACGGTCGATCTCGCCGCGCTCGAGCGGCTCCTCGCCGACCCTGAGCGCCCCGTCGCGGGCGTCCTCGCGGCCCAGCCGAACTTCTACGGGCTCCTCGAGCCGATGGCGCAGATCGGCGAGCTCGCGCACGCGGCGGGCGCACTGTTCGTGGCCGTCGTCGAGCCCGTGTCGCTCGCGGTCCTCGCGCCCCCGGGCGCGTACGGGGCGGACATCGCCGCGGGCGAGGGTCAGCCGCTCGGGATCGCGCCGCAGTACGGCGGGCCGTACCTGGGGCTTCTCGCCTGCACGGAGGCGCTCGTCCGGCAGATCCCGGGCCGGCTCGTCGGGATGACGACGGACCTCGACGGCAAGCGTGCGTACGTGATGACGCTTCGCGCGCGCGAGCAGGACATCCGACGCGACCGCGCCGCAAGCAACATCTGCACGAACCAGGCCCTCCTCGCCCTCGCCGCAAGCGTCTACCTCGCGACGATCGGACCGCACGGGCTGCGGGACGTGGCCGCCCTCGGGGCGGTGCGGGCCGCGGAGCTGGAGGCGGCGCTTGCGGCCGTCGGTGCGCCGCGGCTGCACCCTGGGCCGTACCTCAATGAGTTCGCCGTGCGCGTTCCGGACGCCCGAGCCGTTCACCGCCGCCTCCTCGGGCTCGGTGTCCTCGGCGGGCTCGTGCTGGCGGACATCGAGCCGGACGACCCGGCGCTCGCCGATGCGCTCCTCGTCTGCGCGACGGAGGTGACCACCGCCGAGGAGATCTCGCGATTCGCCGCGGCGCTCGAGGACGCCATCGGCCGGTCCCCGGTCGGAGCCGACGCGCGCTCCGGGTCCGATGGCCGTGGCGCCGGGCTTCGAACGACACCCGCCGGCGTGGGGCGCCGCTGATGGGCGTCGTCGGGGAGAAGCTGCAGCCGACCCTCTTCGAGCGGTCGCGACCCGGGCGCGGCGAGGGCAAGATCCCGCACCCGCCGGCGGACGCGCTCGATCGGATCCCCGCATCGGCGCGGCGTGCGACCCCCCCGGCCCTCCCGGAGCTGAACGAGCCGGAGGTCGTCCGCCACTACGTCAACCTGTCGCAGCTGAACTTCGCGATCGACACCGGGTTCTACCCGCTCGGCTCGTGCACGATGAAGTTCAACCCGAAGCTCAACGAATGGGCCGCCCGCCTGCCGGGCTTCGCATCGCTCCATCCGCTGTCGCCGGACGAGGTCGCCCAGGGGACGCTGGAGCTCCTGTGGCGCCTCGAGCAGGCCCTCGCCGAGATCGGCGGGATGCAGGCCGTCACGCTCCAGCCCGCCGCGGGCGCCCAGGGCGAGCTGACGGGCATCCTGATGATCCGGGCATACCACCGCAGCCGCGGCGACACGGAACGGCTGGACGTCCTCGTGCCGGACTCGTCGCACGGCACGAATCCGGCCACGGCGACGATGGCAGGGTTCCGAACGGTGACGATCCCGTCGGCTGCGGATGGCGGCGTCGACGTCGATGCCTTCCGGGCGGCTCTCGGGCCGCGGACTGCGGCCGTGATGATCACGAACCCGTCGACGCTCGGCCTCTTCGAGAAGCGGATCGGCGAGCTGCTCGACGCCGTGCATGAGGCCGGGGCCCTCGCGTACATGGACGGCGCCAACCTCAACGCGATCATGGGCCGCTTCAAGCCCGGCGAGGCCGGCTTCGACGTCATGCACTTCAACGTCCACAAGACCTTCTCGACGCCGCACGGCGGTGGCGGCCCCGGCGCGGGCCCGGTCGGGGTGGGGGAGAAGCTGCTTCCGTTCCTGCCGTCGCCGCGTGTCCTCCGCGAAGGGGACGGCACCTTCCGCCTCGAGCGGCCGGGCGAGCGGCCGGAGTCGATCGGGCGGATGCGGAGCTTCGTCGGCAACACCGGCGTCCTCGTCCGCGCGTATGCCTATATCTGCGCCCACGGCGGATCGGGCCTCGAGCAGGTCAGCGAGGACGCGGTGCTGGCGGCGAACTACCTCAAGCGACGTGTCGGGGAGGCGTACGAGATCCCGTACGACCGCGCCTGCAAGCACGAGTTCGTCGCGTCGGCGGCGGGGATGAAGAAGCGGACCGGCGTTCGGACGCTGGACATCGCGAAGCGGCTCATCGACTACGGCTTTCACCCCCCGACGATCTATTTCCCGCTCATCGTCGAGGAGGGGATGCTCATCGAGCCGACCGAGACCGAGTCCGTGGAGACGCTCGACGCGTTCGCCGATGCGCTGATCGCGATCGCCGCCGAGGCCGAGACGGATCCCGGGCTCGTCACGGGCGCCCCGCATACCGCTCCCGTCCGGCGCCTCGACGAGGCGACCGCGGCCCGTCAGCCGAACCTCCGGTGGCGGCCGATGACCGGCCGCCAGATGCCCTGTCCGGACTGATCGCGCGCTGCGACGCGGCGACCGCGGGCGGTGCAGGCCGGCCCCGTGCAATGGATCCGTAACGTGCCGTCGTGAACTTCCGAGCGAAATGCCGCGTATTGTCAGATCAAGAGACGACGCGAGTGCCACCGCACACCGGAGAGCCGACGACGAACGAAGACCTCTCGCCTGAAGCGGCGGAACCCGGCCGCAGCTCGGACGCCGAGCTCATCATCCGGATGCAGGCAGACGACCTCGACGCCTTCGAAACGTTCTTCCTTCGACACCGAACCCTCATCTATCGGACGGCCTACGGCCTGACCGGCGATCGTCAGGCGGCCGAAGAGGTGTTGCAGGACACGTTTGCCCGCGCCTACCGGCACCGCGCCACCCTCCTGCCCGAGCTGTCGCCGGTGCCGTGGCTCCACCGTGTGGCGCTGAACCTCTGCTACTCGCGCCTCGATCGGCGGCGGCTCAAGGCCGAACCGATCGTCGAGGCCACGGCCGCGCTGCTTCGCGACGGCGCCGTCGAGCCCGCCGAACGCGCGGAGCGCCAGGAGCTTCGGGCGATCGTCCGCGAGGGGATCGCCGCCCTGCCGCCGAAGCACCAGAGCGTCGTCGTCCTCTACTACCTCCAGGGCCTGTCACTCCAGGAGACGGCCTCGTTCCTCGACGTGCGGCTCGGGACGGTGAAGTCGCGGCTCCACTACGCCCTCCGGAGCCTTCGCTCGCACCTCGAGCGCGACCGGCGGTTCGAGAGCGGCTACGGCCGGCTGCCCAGCGCCGCGGACCTCGAGCGGGACTCCGCGTGATCGCGCCGTTTCGGCGCCCATGCGAGGCGCACCGCACCGCGCTCATCGACTTCGCCGACGGTCGCCGGGCAGGGGCGCGCTCCGCGGCTGCGCTGCGCCACCTCGATCGCTGCCGCGACTGCGAAGCCCAGGTGACGGAGTTCGCGCTGGCGATCGCGGCGCTGCGGCAGCTCCGCCTCGACATCGAGTCCGCGGAGCCGGCCGCCGACGGGTGGGTCCGCCTGAAGGCGCGAATCCAGGCTCGCGGGATCGACCCGTGGCGATGGCGCCTGACACTCGGCGGGCTCGCCACGAGCAGCATGCTCGTCCTCGTCCTCATCGCGCCCGGCTCGATCGGGCGGCCGTCGATCGCGGAGATCGCGCCGGCCGCCCCCGGTCCGCAGACCCGCGCCGCGGCGCGGGTCGAGGCGCGCTACATCGCCACCACCCGGGCCGGCGCTCATGAGACCGCCGCGGAGGACGTCTCCTCGGACGGCAGCCTGCCCATCTACTTCCCCGATCAACCACGACCCGGACGGAAGGAGGTGGCCGCGGCATCGTCCCCCGGACGACCGCCGACGCCTATTTGACACCATTGGGCCCCGTGCCCATATTTGCGCCAGCGCAGGAGCCGATAGCTCGCGTGCGCTCGACTCTGCCCTTCTGCCGAACCCCCTCCCACCGCGGAATCCGCGTGAGTCGGAACCTGCAGAGCGGCGACGAGAGCGACATCCCGGCGACCTGCAACGACCGACGTGTGGGGAGACACACTTCTGTGGGAGGACTGTTCATGCGGAAACAGCTAGTTGGTTTGTTCGGGAGCGCGGCCATCGCGTTCGCGGCATGCCAGGGGGCGACGAGCCCGTCGCCAAGCAGCGCAGCGCCATCGAGCGCGACCTCGCCGGCGGCCTCGGGCAGCGTCGCGCCATCGGGCTCGGCGGCGGCCAACAACGGCACGCCGGACCTGTTCGGCACGAAGTACAAGGACCAGCGGACGCCGGCCAAGACGGGCGGCTCGATCATCTTCGCCGACTGGCAGGAAGCGACCGAGTTCAACTACTACTACCAGGCCCAGGTCACCGAAGCGAACCTGAGCTCGGCGACGCAGGCCGGCCTCGTCAACGTGACGAACGACTTCAAGTACATGCCGGATCTCGCGACCCAGATCCCGACCAAGGACAACGGCGGGGTCAAGGTTCCGGGCGACGGCGGCGACGCCATGACCGTGACCTGGAAGCTCCGTGACGGCCTCAAGTGGTCGGACGGCCAGGCCCTCACCTGCGATGACTTCAAGTACACGCAGGACTGGATCATGGACCCGAAGAACACGGGCCTCTACGGCGGAACGTCCGGCTACGAGGACGTCAAGAACTTCGAGTGCAAGTCCCCGACGGACATCGTCCTCCACTTCGGGAAGATCTACGAGGGATACATCACGATGTATTCCCCGCCGCTTCCGAAGCACTACATGAGCCAGTTCACGATCGCCCAGCACGTCGCCCACAAGGGCCTCACCGCTGCTGACATGGCGAAGGTGCCGGTCTCCGGCCCGTTCAAGTACGAGTCGGTCACGCCGGGCACGGAGATCCGCCTCGTCCGCAACGACAGCTACCAGAACCCGCTTGACGGCAAGCCGGCCAACCTCGACTCGCTCATCTTCAAGTGGTACGGCGACGCGGACGCGATGATCGCCGGCTACAAGAGCGGCGACTTCGACATCGGCACGGACCTCAACGACGCGGACCTCCCGAAGGTCGTCGACCTCGGGTCGCAGGTCAGCCAGCTCAACGGCCTGACCTACGAGTTCCTCCGCCCGAACTGGAATCCCAGCACCTGCTCGACGAGCATCAAGGATCGCGGAACGGGCTGCCCGGTCTCCGATCCCGCCATTCGCGAGGCGATCCGCTGGGCGGTCAACAAGGACGAGATCAACACCCGGCTCCTCGGTGGCGCCGCCGCGCTCGGCTTCACCAACGTCTCGCCGAATGCGTGGTTCTACAGCGACCCGCCGACGTACAACTTCGATCCTGCGAAGGCGAAGTCCGTCCTCGACGCGGCCGGCTGGGTTGCGGGCGCCGACGGCATCCGCGCGAAGAACGGGCTCAAGGCGAAGATCGAGCTGTGCACGACGACCCGTCAGGTTCGCCAGGACACGCTCGCGCTCATCTCCTCGTACCTGAAGAACGTCGGGATCGACTCGACGGTCAACGCGGTCAGCCCGACGAACATCTTCGCCTCGTACAACGAGGCGACGGCAGACACGCCGTGCGCGCTGTCGAAGTACCACTACGACGTCGCGGAGCACGCGTTCTCCGTGCCGCTCGACCCGAACTCGAACTACTCCACCTATCACTCGAGCCAGTTCGAGCCGAAGGGTGGCAACGACGGCGCAGTCAAGGACGCCGATGTCGACCGGATCCTCTCCGGCGTCAAGGGCACCGTCGACTTCGCCCAGATCAAGACCCTCATGGCTGACTGGCAGAAGGTCTACGTCGACAAGACGATCGAGATCCCGCTGTACTTCCGCAAGGAAGTCAACCTGGTCTCGCCGAAGGTCGGCAACTTCACGGGCAACCCCACCTCCGCGGGTCCCACCTGGAACGTCGCCGACTGGTACATCAACCAGTAGGCTCGCAACGCGACATATCTCGGCCGGGTGACGCTCGACCGAACTACCGCTCGGGGCGCCAGCGCGGCGCCCCGAGCGGTCTTCCGCTACCGTCAATCGGAGCCACGAGCCACGGACTGGCCTGACGACATGACAGAGGCGGTGCGACCGTGACGAAGTACGTGATCCGCCGGGTTGCGCAATCGATCCCGGTGCTCTTCGGGATCACGATCGTCGTCTACGCGATCCTCCTCGCCGCGCCGGGCGGGCCAACGGCGAAGTTCGCCAACAACCCCCGGGTCACGCTCGAGGACCGCGAGCAGTTCAAGAAGGCGTGGGGCCTCGACCAGCCGATCCCCGTCCAGTACTGCCGCTGGCTCGGCGCGTGCAACCCCGACGTCGACGACAAGATCCTCGGCATCTTCCCGACGCCCGGCGCCTTCATCAGCAGCCACGGCGTCCCGCAGTTCCTGCCGTCCGCGCTCGGCGGCGGCACGAACGGCGTCGTGCACGGCGACTTCGGCGTCTCGATCGACAGCGGTGAGCCCGTCGCGGGCCGGATCACGAGAGCCGCGCTCCCAACGCTCATCCTCGCCGGCATTGCGTTCGTCGTCTGGATCGCGGTCGCGCTGGTCATCGGCGTCTACGCCGCGGTGCGGCGCTATTCCGCGTTCGACCAGGCCGCCACGGTGTTCGCCTACGTCGGCTACGCGATGCCCACGTTCTGGCTCGGAATCATGCTCATCTTCATCTTCAGCGGGCCGGGCCTGAACATCCTCCCGGCGAGTGGCATGACGACGACCCGGCTCTCGCCGCCATTCGGCAGCGACGCGTACTGGACGTACTTCGGAGCGCGCCCGATCGAGGCGATCATCGACATCGGGCGGCACCTGATCCTGCCCGTCTTCACGCTCGTCGTCGTCAACATCGCCGGCGACAGCCGCTTCATTCGAGCGAGCATGCTCGAGGCGCTCAGCCAGGACTACGTCCGGACGGCCAAGGCCAAGGGCCTGCCCGGCCGAGTCGTGACGTTCAAGCACGCGCTCCGCAATGCGCTGCTGCCGGTCCTGACGAACATCGGGCTCGAGATCCCGTTCCTGTTCACCGGCGCGATCGTCACCGAGACGATCTTCTCGTGGCCCGGGATCGGCAAGCTGACGATCGACGCGACGCGGCAGTTCGACTACCCGATCCTCATGGGCGTCCTGCTCGTGACCTCGATCGTCGTCGTCTTCGCGAACCTCATCGCGGACATCACCTACGCCCTCGTCGATCCACGAATCAAGTACTGAGGCGCTTGTGACCGAACAGCTCCGCGCGGCGACCACAGAGCCCGCGTCGCAGGAAGTCGAACGCCGCGCCGACGAGGCGGGCCCCGTCGACTACGAAGTCCAGCTCGAGTCGCTGAACCAGTGGCAGCTCGCGTGGCGGAAGTTCCGCAAGCACCACCTGGCGCTCATCGGGCTCGGGATCCTGCTCGTGTTCGTCGTCGTCGCGATCGTCGGCCCGATCGTGTCGCCGTTCGTCTTCAACGAGATCCCGAAGCCGGACAAGCTCGTCGGG
Source organism: Candidatus Limnocylindrales bacterium (assembly GCA_036402715.1). Taxonomy (GTDB): domain Bacteria; phylum Chloroflexota; class Limnocylindria; order Limnocylindrales; family CSP1-4; genus JACDAV01. The sequence continues at coordinate 10,795 of DASWSI010000021.1, read as the reverse complement.
GCGGGCCGCCCGCCATCGCTCGCCCATCCGTTCGGGGAGACGGGCGGCCTCCAGCGCGACGTCCTGCAGCTCGTCATCAACGGCGCGCGGACGTCGCTGCTGATCGGGTTCTCGAGCATGGCCATCGGCGTCATCATCGGGACGATCGTCGGCTCGATCTCGGGCTACGTCGGCGGCTTCGTCGACAACGTGCTGATGCGGATCGTCGACGTGATGCTCAGCCTGCCGCTGCTGTTCGTCATCCTCGTCGCGAGCCAGTTCTTCGGCAACGGCAACGTCATCCTGATCATCATCATCTTCGGGGTGTTCAGCTGGATGGGGATCGCCCGGCTCGTCCGGAGCCTGTTCCTGTCGATCCGCGAGCGCGAGTTCGTCGAGGCCGCGAAGGCCGTCGGGGTTCGTGACCGGCGGATCATCTTCCGGCACATCCTGCCGAACGCCTTCAGCCCGATCGTCGTCTCCGCGTCGCTGATCGTCGCCGGCAACATCATCGGCGAGGCGTTCGTGAGCTTCCTCGGCTTCGGCGTCAACCCGATCTACCCGACCTGGGGCAACATCCTGTCGAACGCGCTGACGTTCATCCCGCAGGGCAACTGGTGGTGGCCGCTCTTCCCGGGACTCGCGATCATCATGACCGTGCTCGCCGTCAACTTCATCGGCGACGGCCTGCGTGACGCCCTCGATCCGCGGTCGCGGGCATGACCGAGGTCATCGACACTCCGGGGCAACGCGGCGCACCGCCGGCGCGGGACGTCCTCCTCGACGTCCGGAACATGCGGACCTACTTCCACGTGCTCGACGGCGTGGTGCCCGCGGTCGACGGCGTCTCGTTCAGCCTCGGCCGCGGCAAGACCCTCGGCATCGTCGGCGAGTCGGGCTCCGGCAAGAGCGTCACCGCGCTGACCGTCATGCGGCTGCTCGACATCCCGCCGGCGGAAATCGTTCCCGGCAGCGAGGTCTGGTTCGATGGGCAGGAGATCCTGTCCATGCCGATCGACAGCATGCGGAAGATCCGCGGCAACGACATGGCGATGATCTTCCAGGAGCCGCTGACCAGCCTGAACCCCGTGTTCACGATCGGCGACCAGATCGCCGAGCAGGTCGTGCTCCACAAGAAGGTCAAGTACAAGGTCGCGTGGGACCGGGCGATCGAGGCGCTCACGATGGTGGGCATTCCGTCGCCGGAGCGGCGCGTCAAGCAGTACCCGCACGAGATGTCCGGCGGGATGCGGCAGCGGGTCATGATCGCCATGGCGCTGTCATGCGAGCCGAAGCTCCTCATCGCGGACGAGCCGACGACGGCGCTCGACGTCACGATCCAGGCCCAGATCCTCGAGCTCCTGAAGTCGATCCAGCAGCGGACGGGCTCGGCGCTGATGCTCATCACGCACGACCTCGGGGTCGTCGCCGAGGTGGTCGACCACGTCGCCGTCATGTATGCCGGCCAGATCGTGGAGGAGGGGACCGTCGAGCAGGTCCTCGTCTCACCGCGGGCGCCGTACACGATGGGGCTGATCGAGTCGATCCCGACGGTCGAGAAGCGGGGCGGCCGCCTCCAGGTCATCAAGGGTGTCGTCCCGTCGCCGTTCAACCTGCCGCCCGCCTGCCGCTTCGAGCCGCGCTGCCCGTACGCCTGGGATCTCTGCCGCCAGGTGCCGCCGGAGCTGTACGCAACGGATCACGCGGGGCAGCGCGCCCGCTGCCACCTCCACACGCCGGCCGGCGAGCCGCGGCGCGGTCCGGCGCTCGAGGCGCACGAAGAGGCGATGCGGGTGGGGCGAGGCGGTCGCCGCAACGCGATGACGATGGACGAGCGGAGGCAGGCATGACGGACGTCGGGGCTCCGTCCGGCAGCACGGCCGCCGCAGCGACGCCGGCGCCCGCCGTCGATGTCACGCCGGCCGTCGGCACGCCGCCGGACGCCGCGGAGCCGCTCCTCGCGATCCGCGGCCTGAAGAAGCACTTTCCGATCGTCGGCGGACTGCTCCGCCGCCAGATCGCGACGGTCTACGCCGTCGACGGGATCGACTTCGACATCATGCCGGGCGAGATCTTCAGCCTCGTCGGCGAGTCCGGCTGCGGCAAGACGACGCTCGGCCGGACGCTCCTCCGACTGGTAGAGCCAACGGCGGGCCGGATCGCGTTCCAGGGCCACGACATCACGGACATCTCGCAGAACGACCTCCGGCCGCTCCGGCGCAAGATGCAGATCATCTTTCAGGACCCCTTCGGGTCGCTGAATCCCCGGATGCCGGTCAGCGACATCATCGGCGAGGGGCTGCTGGCCCAGGGCATGTCGGATCGCAAGGAGCGCGACAAGAAGGTCGAGGATTCGCTCGAGACGGTCGGCCTGCGACGCGACTACACACGCCGCTATCCGCACGAGTTCAGCGGCGGCCAGCGGCAGCGGATCGGGATCGCGCGGGCGCTCGCGCTCGGCCCGGATTTCGTCGTCTGCGACGAGCCCGTCTCGGCGCTCGACGTCTCGATCCAGAGCCAGGTCCTGAACCTGCTGCTCGACCTCCGTCGCGAGTTCAATCTGACGTACCTGTTCATCAGCCACAACCTGTCGGTGGTCCAGTACTTCAGCGACCGGGTCGGGGTCATGTACCTCGGCAAGATCGCGGAGCTCGGGTCGGTCGAGGAGCTGTACCGCAACCCACGCCATCCGTACACGGTCGCGCTGCTTTCCGCGATCCCCGAGGCGGACCCGCGGCGCCGGAAGAAGCGACTCGTCCTGAAGGGCGACGTGCCGTCGCCGGCGGCACCGCCGTCCGGCTGCCGCTTCCACACCCGCTGCTGGCTGCGCGAGCAGCTCGGCAATCCCGAGCGTTGCGTGACGGAGGAGCCGCAGCTCCGCACGGTCGGGACCGCGCATGCGACGGCCTGCCACTTCGCGGAGGAGATCAGCCAGGAAAGCGTGGAGACGGTCGCGGCGAAGCAGTCCGTCGTTGACACGGCGGTCGCCGAGCCCGCGTGACGTCGGGTGCACGCGGCGCGATGCCACCCGCGTCGGGTGGGATGCTTCCGAGGACGGTTCGACACGGCCGCGTCGCTCGCCGCGAAGGGCCGGGCGCGTCCGCGGTAGCCCTGCCAACGCGACATCCCAGGCGACCGCTGCTCGCCTCGTTCCTTGCCTCGTCCCTCGCCGCCGTCCTCGTCGCGGGCTGTGGCCAGGCATCGGTTGGCACGGCTGCACCGTCGACGGCGACCGCCTCCCAGGTTGCGGCCGCCGCGTCGGGAGCGACGCCCCAGCCGAGCCGCTGGCCGGAGAGCGCGGTCACCGCGGTGACGACGCTCGGCCTCGTGGACAAGGACGTCGCCACGCTCGCGGGCGACCTCCAGAAGTCCGCCGACACGGAGGACCTCAAGCTGATGCTCACGGCGTCCGACTCCCTGGCGAAGGCCATCGACGCGGCGACGCCGAGCGTCAACGACCTCGCCGCGTTCCCGCACACGCGCGACATCGCGAACGGCTACCGCACGGCGTTCCCGCTCATCCATGACGGGGCGAAGGAGATTCACGACTCGCTCGCCGCAGGCAACTCCGCCGGCGTGGCGCCCGGGTTCGCGAAGCTCCACGACGGCCTTGCCGCGTACGGCCAGCTCCGCGGCTCGCTCAGCGACCTGGTCGAGGAAGCGCTGACCCAGCAGCGCCTGTATCTCAAGTGACCGATGGATCGACGCCGGCGACGCTGCCGTGCGGTCGTCAATCGCCGACCGCGCGCCGCGTGGCCGGAGCAGCACGGAATCGGGGTGTGGGTATGATGCGCCACACCGATCACTGGCGACGCCGAAGAGGACACCGAGGCGCGTCGTCAGCCACCGGGAGTAGGAGGAGCTAATGGTTCGGACACGCATCGGCGCGCTCATGGGGTTGGCGAGCATCCTGCTCGCTGCCTGCAGCGGCGCCGCCAGCCCGTCACCGTCTGCGAGCCAGGCCTCGCAGGCTCCGGGGGCGTCTGCCTCCGGGTCCGCGGCCGCGCCCGCGTCGCCGAGCGGCGGCGCGGTCAAGCAGGGTGGCACGCTCGTCGTCGCCATCCCCGGCGACATCAAGCGGACGGACTCCGCGCTCGTCGACGACAGCAACACGTCGTACGTCGCGCAGAACGTCATGGAGGGCCTCGTCGGCCTCGCGCCGGGCTCCACGAGCAAGCTCGTGCCGATCCTTGCGACGAAGTGGGACGTCTCGTCTGACGGCAAGACGTACACCTTCACGCTCCGTGAAGGGGTCAAGTTCCACGACGGCACGGACTTCAACGCGGATGCCGTCAAGGCCAACTACGACCGCTGGACGAGCTTCCCGAAGGAGCTCCAGGACTACAGCTACTACGCCAACACCGTCCTCGGCGAAGGCGCCGACTCGAACGTTGCGTCCGTCAAGGTGGACAGCCCGACCCAGGTGACCATCACGCTGAAGGTCCCGAACTCGAGCTTCCTCCTGAGCCAGTCGCTGCCGCAGTTCGGCATCTCGAGCCCGGCGGCGCTGAAGGCCGGCAAGGCGGACAACACCGTCACGGACGTCAGCAAGATCCCGTACGCCCAGGGCGGCGCGGGCGCGATGGTCGGAACCGGTCCCTTCAAGTTCGACAAGTGGGTCAAGGGGACCGAGGTCGACATCGTCAAGAACGCCGACTACTGGAACAAGGACGCGATCGCGCACCTTGACCGCGTCGTCTTCAAGCCGGTCTCCGATGAGACCGCGATCCTCAACGGCCTCCAGGCCGGCGACATCGACCTCGCCCAGAAGGTGAGCCCCGTCGACGTCGAGAACATCAAGAGCAACACCGCGCTGGTCGCCGTCGACCGCGGCGAGTCGTGCAACCTCGCCCAGGTCGGGATGAACTCGAACTACGCGGGCCACCTGCTCAAGTCGAAGTCGACCAAGCAGCCGCTCAGCCACCTCGAGATCCGCCAGGCGATCATGTACGCCATCAACCGCCAGGCACTCGTCGACACGTTCTACGCGGGCCAGGCGAAGGTCGCGGACAACTGGATGCCGCTGAACACCCAGTACGCCAAGGCCCTCAACCTCCCGAACTTCGACCTCCAGAAGGCCAAGGACCTGATCAAGCAGTCCGGCCTCTCGGGCGCCGACCTCACCATCGACTTCTACTACCCGTCGGACGTCACCCGGCCGTATCTGCCGGATCCGAAGGGCGTCTTCGAGGCGATCAGCAACGACCTCGAGGCAGCCGGCTTCACGATCCAGCCGCACACCGACACGTGGAGTCCCACCTATCTCGACAACGAGGCGGCGGGCAAGTACGAGATGTGGCTGATCGGCTGGACCTGCGACTGGGCAGGCCCGGACAACTTCCTCAAGACCGCCATCTTCGGCTACATCAACGGCAAGCCGAATCCGGAGATGGGCTACAAGAACGACGAGGTCGACAAGACGATGAACGATGCCCTCGCCGCGACGGACGAGGCCACCGCCAAGACGCTGTGGGAAAAGGCCCAGGACCTTCTCGCGAAGGACCTGCCGACCGTCCCGCTCGTCAACTCGACCCCGCCCGCCGTCGCCCAGGCGTACGTCAAGGGCTTCGTCGGTGCAGGCAACCTGACCGAGCTTCTCAATTCGGTCTGGCTCGACAAGTGATCTGAGCCGCGGCGGCGCACGCCGCACGCGACTCACGGACGCCCTCCGGTCGATTCGGGCCGGGGGGCGTCTTTCCGCCAACGGGAGGGCAGGCCCCAGCCGTGGTGAAGTACATCGTCCGCCGGCTCATCGGGGCGATCCCCGTCCTGTTCGGCCTGTCGATCGTGCTCTTCGCCTTCGTCCACCTGCTGCCTGGCGATCCGAGCCGCTCGATCCTCGGGCAGCACGCGACGCCGGAGTCAATCGCCCGGATCCGCGAGAACCTCGGCCTCGACAAGCCGCTCTACGAGCAGTACGTCCGCTATCTCGGCCAGCTGCTCCACGGCGACCTCGGGGCAAGCATCATCACCGGCGCTCCGGTGGCCAACGACTTCGCGGCCCGGTTCCCGGGGACTATCGAGCTCACCGTCGCGGCGCTCGTCTTCGCGGCCGGCGTGGGGTTCCCGCTCGGACGACTTTCCGCCCGCCACAACCAGACGGCGATCGACGGGGGAGTGACGGTCATCTCGCTGCTCGGCATCAGCATCCCGATCTTCGTCCTGGGGCTGACGCTGCAGTACATCTTCGGGGCCCAGCTGCACTGGCTCCCGACATCGGGGCGAATCGACCCGCGGATCGGATTCACCGCGCCGTCGAACTTCTATCTCGTCGATTCGCTCGTCGCCCGTCGCTTCGACGTCTTCGCTGACGCCGTCCGCCACCTGATCCTGCCGGCGATCGCGCTCGGCTCGATTCCGCTCGCGATCATCACCCGGATCACCCGCGCGGCGGTGCTCGACGTGGCGAACGAGGACTACGTCCGAACCGCCCGCGCGAAGGGGCTCAGCGAGCGTCGTGTCGACGACCGGCACATCATGCGAAACGCCTGGCTGCCGGTCACGACCGTGGTCGGGCTCCAGGTCGGCGGGCTTCTCGCCGGCGCCGTCATCACCGAGACCGTCTTCGCCTGGTCCGGCGTCGGGAAGTGGGTCGTCGACGCGATCGGCGACCGCGACTACTTCATCATCCAGTCGTCGATCCTCATCTTCGCCCTGATCTTCCTCGTCGTGAATCTCCTCGTCGACATCGGCTACGCCTACCTCAACCCCCGCATCCGGTACTCCTGATGGCAGCCACCACGATCACTGCCCGGGTCGTCGCCGCGCCGCGCGCCAGTCGTGGCCTGTGGCGTGACGCCCTCGGCCGCCTCCGCCGCAACCGGCCGGCGATGTTCGGCCTGCTGCTCATCGCGCTGTTCGTGACGACGGCGATTCTGGCGCCTGTCATCGCCCCGTACGGACCCACGGAGGGGAAGCTCCTGCCGCACCCGCTGCCGCCGGGTGGCGCGCACCTGTTCGGGACGGACAAGCTGGGGCGCGACGAGTTCAGCCGCGTCCTCTACGGCGCGCAGATCAGCCTCTACGTCGGCGTCGTGTCCGTGATCCTCGGGCTGATCATGGGCGGGGTCGTCGGTGCCGTTGCGGGGGCCGTCGGCGGGAAGGTCGACGCGGTCCTCATGCGGGTCGTCGACGTGCTGCTCGCCATCCCCGGGATCCTGCTGGCGATCGGGATCGTCGCGTGGCTCGACCGCGGCCTGATCCAGATCATGCTCGCCGTCGCCGTCACGAACGCGCCGATCTTCGCCCGGCTTCTCCGCGGCAGCCTGCTTGCGCTCCGCGAAGCGGACTTCGTGACGGCGGCGCGGTCGATCGGCGCGACGGGACCGCGAATCCTTCTTCGCCACATGCTTCCCAACGCCCTCACGCCGCTCATCGTCGCGGCGACGCTCGCGCTCGCGACCGCGATCATCGACGTCGCGGGCCTCGGGTTCCTGGGCCTCGGCCCGCCGGACCCGCGGACCGCGGAGTGGGGGACGATGCTGACCGACGCCCGGAGCTTCCTCCAGGCCGCGCCGTGGCTCCTGCTCTTCCCCGGGGCGGCGATCTCGATCAGCGCCATCGGCTTCAACCTCCTCGGCGACGGCCTCCGGGAATCGCTCGATCCGCGGCTCAAGCGGTGAGTCGAGCCTTCGCGGATCCCGGCGCACGACGGCGTCCGGCATCCGAGCCGCTTCTTCGGGTGAACGACCTCGTCGTGCGCTTCAGGACGCACGAGGCGACCGTCCACGCCGTCAACGGCATCACGTTCGAGCTCGAGGCCGGGGAGACCCTGGGCCTCGTCGGCGAATCCGGCTGCGGCAAGAGCGTCACGAATCTCGGGATCATGCGGCTCCTGCCGAAGCCCGCGGGACGGATCGAGCGCGGCACCGTCGAGTTCGACGGCCTCGATCTCGTCGCGATGTCCGAGTCGGAGATCCGGGACATCCGCGGCAAGGAGATCGCGATGATCTTCCAGGACCCGATGACGTCGCTGAACCCCGTGCTGACGATCGGCGAGCAGATGACCGAGACGATCCGGGCGCACCGAAAGGTGACCGTCGCCGAAGCGCGGGCGCGCGCGGTCCAGCTCCTCGGAATGGTCGGCATCCCGAAGCCCGAGACGCGGCTCGCCGCCCACCCGCACCAGTTCAGCGGCGGGATGCGGCAGCGGGTGATGATCGCGATGGCGCTCGCGCTCGAGCCGAAGCTCCTGATCGCCGATGAGCCCACGACGGCGCTCGACGTCACGATCCAGGCCCAGGTCCTCGAGCTCCTGAAGGACCTGACGGAGCGGCTCGGGACGGCCGTGATCCTCATCACCCACGATCTCGGCGTCGTCGCGGGGATGACCCAGCGGATCAACGTCATGTACGCGGGCTTCATCGTCGAGACGGGCACAACGGTCGACGTGTTCGCCGAGCCGTCCCACCCGTACACGGTCGGGCTGCTCCACTCGATCCCGCGTGTCGACGACGAGGCGCACGCGCCGCTCATCCCGATCGAGGGCACGCCGCCCGACCAGCGCCGGGAGCCGACGGGCTGCCCGTTCGCGCCGCGTTGCGCGTGGCGGCTCCCGGTGTGCTGGACGAACAACCCGCCGCTCGCCCCGATCCATCGCGGGGACCGGACGGTGATGACGGGGGTCGCGGCCACGCATATGGCCGCCTGCCACAACCAGCCGACGCGGGAGGAGGCCACGGCCGGGCGTCCCCTTCGGCCCGGCTTCGTTGCCGCGCCGCCGCCTGGTGTCGCGATCGACGAGCTCGCCGCCGCGGCCGGCGGCCCGGCGGCGACCGCGGACATCTCCCTCGGCGGAGCGCCGGAAGAGGTCGTGACGATGGTCGATGGCGGCCCCGTGAGCCCTGCGGCGAGCGCGGGCGGGCTGCCGATCGAGCCGGACCCCGATGGCGGCCGTGGTGGGACGAGCGGCGGGAGCACCGGTCGATGACGATGTCCCCGATGCCGGACGGATCGACTCGCGGGAGCCCGGCCGTGCCGCCGGGCGGCGGGGTCCCAGCCGCGGGCGCCGTCGCGACAAGCGGCGGCCGTGATACGACCGGCGCCGCCGACGCCGCGGGCGCGCCATTGCTCTCGGTCGAGGACCTGAAGATCTGGTTCCCGATCACCGAGGGGATCGTCATCGAGCGCCACGTCGGCGACGTCCGCGCCGTCGACGGGATCGACCTCTCGATTCGGCGCGGCGAGACGCTCGGGCTCGTCGGGGAGTCCGGATGCGGCAAGAGCACGACCGGGCGCGGGATCATTCGGCTCTACAAGCCGACGGCGGGCCGGATCGTGTTCGACGGCGTCGACCTTGCGAGCCTCGAGGGCCGGGCGCTGCGCCGGATGCGGCGTCGGATGCAGATGATCTTCCAGGACCCGTATGCGAGCCTGAATCCGCGGATGAACGTGGCCGCGATCGTCGGTGAGCCGCTCGACGTCCACGGCATCGGGCGGCCGGCCGAGCGCCGGGGCCGGGTCCGGGAGCTCCTGGCGACGGTCGGCATGAACCCGGACTTCGCGGACCGCTACCCGCACGAGTTCTCCGGTGGGCAGCGGCAGCGGATCGGCGTCGCGCGGGCGCTGTCCCTGAACCCGGACCTCATCGTCGCGGACGAGCCGATCTCCGCGCTCGACGTCTCGATCCAGGCGCAGATCATCAACCTGCTCGAGCGGCTTCAGGGTCAGTTCGGGCTGACGTACCTCTTCATCGCCCATGACCTCTCTGTCGTCCGCCACATCAGCGACCGGATCGCGGTGATGTACCTCGGCAAGATCATGGAGATGGGTGACCGGGACCAGATCTACCTGACGCCCCACCATCCCTACACCCAGGCGCTCCTCTCGGCCGCGCCCGACGTCAGGCAGGCCGCCATCGGCGGTCGCCGCGAGCGGATCCGGCTCGAAGGCGATGTGCCGAGCCCGATCAACCCACCCTCGGGGTGCCGATTCCGCACTCGGTGCTGGAAGGCTCAGGAGATCTGTGCGAACGAGGAGCCGCCGCTGCTGCAGGTCGGTGGCCGCCAGGTCGCCTGCCACTTCGCGGAGCCGCTGCAGGTGATCGCGCTCGACGAGACGGCGCCGGCGACGAACGGGACGTCGACGACGACGTCGTCGTCGACCGCCGAGCTCGGCCACGGCAGCACCGCCGTCTGAGGTCGGCGCGTCTCCCGCCGCGTCGGCGCGCTTTGCGGGAGCACGTGCTCGACGTCTGCCGGAGGTGTGGGCCGTCGGTGGCTAGGGTGATGGCGTGGACTCCGAGGCCCTCTTCGAGGTAGTCGCCGCGCCGCCGTCCGGGGGCAGCCTCGCCGGGAGCGCCCACCGTGCCGCCCCGCTGGCGGTACGGATGCGCCCGCGCACCCTGGACGAGCTGGTCGGCCAGGACCACCTGCTGGCCGAGGGGTCCCCGCTTCGCCGGCTGGTCGAGGCGGACCAGACGACCGCCCTGCTGCTGTGGGGTCCGCCCGGTACCGGCAAGACGACGATCGCGGGCGTCGTCTCGGCGCAGACGGACCGCCGGTTCGTCGAGCTGTCGGCCGTGTCCACCGGGGTCAAGGAGCTCAGGGAGGTCATCGACTCCGCCCGACGGACGCTCGTACGAGGAGGCCAGGAGACGGTGCTGTTCGTCGACGAGGTGCACCGCTTCTCGAAGGCCCAGCAGGACGCGCTGCTGCCCGGCGTAGAGAACCGTTGGGTGACCCTGATCGCGGCGACCACGGAGAACCCGTTCTTCTCGGTCATCTCCCCGCTGCTGTCGCGCTCGCTTCTCCTCACCCTCGAGCCGCTGAGCGACGACGCCGTGGGGGAGGTCGTGAGCCGAGCCCTGGTCGACGAG
>DASWSI010000020.1:0-5232 GCA_036402715.1 Candidatus Limnocylindrales bacterium | reverse complement strand
CTCGTCGAAGCCGCCGCGATCGTCGCAGCGGTCGAGACGGTCCTTGCGGGCACGGACGTGCGCGCCCCGAATTCCGCCGAACGCCCTCCAACCGTCGTTGCCGAGCACACCGCGGATCTCACGGGGTGGCGGATCGTGGTGACTGCCGGCGGCACCGCGGAGCCGATCGATCCGGTCCGCTTCATCGGCAACCGATCCACCGGACGGATGGGCGTCGCGGTTGTGGAGGCGGCACTCGACCGCGGCGCAACCGTGACGCTGATCGCCGCGAACGTGAGCGTCACGCTTCCCGCCGCCGCGACCGTCGTTCGCGTCGAGTCGACCGGCCAGATGCGCGCCGCCCTCCTCGCGGTGACGACCACGCCACGCGGCTCCGCCGGGTTCGATGCGCTCGTCATGGCCGCGGCGGTCGCCGACTTTCGGCCGGCCCGTCCCGCCGAGACGAAGCTGACGCGGACCGAGTCGCTGACGCTCGAGCTCGAGCCGACGCCGGACCTCCTCGCCGAGGTCGCCCGGATCGCCCGCGGCCTCGACGCCGACGGCGCGGCGACGAGGCGGCCCCTCGACCCGCCGCCGGTCCTCGTTGGGTTCGCCGCCGAGACGGGCTCGCTCGACCGGGCCGTCGAGAAGCTCGCCCGAAAGCGGGTCGACCTCCTCGTCGCCAACGACGTCACGGAGCCCGGCTCCGGGTTCGGGACCGACACGAACCGCGTCACGATCCTCGCCGCGGACGGTGGCCGCGAGGACCTGCCGCTGCTGCCGAAGCGCGAGGTCGCGGACCGGCTCCTCGATCGCGTCGCGGCCGCGCTGGACGACCGCGACACGGCGCGGCAGACTGCAGGCAGGACCGAGCCGGCGGCCGCGCCGGTCGCCGAGGAGACACCGCGATGAGCGCCACGAACGAGACCCGCCGCCTGGCCGTCGCCGACATCACGAAGATGGCGGCGGACGGGCAACCGATCGCGATGCTGACCGCCTACGACTACCCGACGGCGAAGCTCCTCGACGAGGCCGGGATCCCGATGCTGCTCGTCGGCGACTCCGTCGGGACGAACATGCTCGGCTACGACAGCGAAGCCCGGGTGACGATGGAGGACATGCTCCATCACGTCGCGGCCGTCGTTCGCGGAACGACCCGGGCGCTCGTGGTCGCCGACATGCCGTTCCTCTCCTACGCGACGCCGGACGAGGCGATCGGCAACGCGGGCCGGTTCCTCCAGGAGGCCGGGGCACAGGCCGTCAAGGTCGAGGGCGGCGTCCGGTCCGCGCGGATCGTCGAGGCGCTGACGAAGGCCGGGATCGCGGTCATGGGCCACATCGGCTGGACGCCGCAGGCCCGCGAGACGCTCGGCGGCAAGGTCCGAATCCAGGGCAAGAGCGCCGAGCGCGCGCGGAGCCTCCTCGCCGACGCGCACGCGATCGAGGAGGCCGGTGCCTTCTCCGTGGTCCTCGAGCTCGTGCCCGAGCAGCTCGCCGCGGCGATCACCGACCGCCTCCGGATCCCGACGATCGGGATTGGTGCCGGGCCGGGTTGCAGCGGCCAGGTCCAGATCATCACCGATCTCCTCGGCGTCGCCGACTGGCACCCGAAGCACGCCCGACCATTCGCGAACCTGCGCGAGACGATCCTCGGTGCGGCGCGCGCCTACGCGGACGAGGTCACGGCGCGATCGTTCCCCGGTCCCGAGCAGACGGTGCGGATGGATGACGCCGTCCTCGACGAGGTTCTCGGCCGCGGCGCGCTCGATCGCGGCCACGAGGGAGCGACGGTCTCCGGCATCCCGCTAGACCGCGACCTCTGACATCCTCGGGCGAATGGCGTCGCGGAGCTCCGCCTTCGACCTCGGAGAGCAAGTGACACCCGATGACTGAGGTTGCCCGTACCGTCATCGTCCGGACGCGACAAGAACTTCGCGAGGCGCTCGCGGCGGCGCCGCGGCCCGTTGGGCTCGTCACGACGATGGGCTGGCTGCACGACGGCCACCGCAGCCTCATGCAGCGCGCGAGGGCGGACAGCCGAACGACCGTCGTGACGATCTTCGTCAATCCGCGGCAGTTCAACGAGGCGTCGGACTACACCCGGTACCCGCGGAACGAGGCGCGCGACATCGCGATCTGCGAGGAGGAGGCGGTCGACATCGTCTTCGCCCCGGCCGTCGAGGAGATCTACGGGGCCGGGTTCGACACCACGGTCTCGGTAGGGGCCGTCGCCCAGCCGCTCGTGGGAGCGGCGCGGCCGGGGCATTTCGACGGCGTCGCGACGGTCGTCGCGATCCTGTTCGACCTGGTCGGCGCGGAACGGGCCTATTTCGGCCAGAAGGACGCCCAGCAGGTCATGGTCATCCGCCGGATGGCGACCGACCTCGCGATCGCGACCGAGGTCGTCACCTGTCCGACGCTCCGCGACCCCGACGGCCTCGCCATGTCGTCACGGAACGTCCACCTCACGCCGGAGCAGCGGCGCGCGGCGCCCGTCCTGCGGCAGGCGCTCGTCGCGGGTCGCGACCGGTGGGCCGCGGGTTCACGGTCAGGGGACGAGATCCGGGCGGCGATGGCTGGAATCCTCGCCCGGGAGCCGCTCGCCGACCCCGAATACGTATCGGTCGCGGACGCGGGGACCCTTGCGGAGCTGTCGCGCGTCGAGGGACCCGCGCTCCTGTCGCTCGCGGTCCGGTTCGGGTCGACCCGCCTCATCGACAACGAGCCGATCGGCTGACCGCCGTCCGCCGCCGGAGTCGCCCGGCGACCGCGGCCGGCACGCGGTCAGGCGGGCCGCGCGACCGCGAGGATCCGGTCGATGTCGAGACACTCCGCGACGAGGGCCTTGATCAGGTCGATCTTCTCGCCGTCGGCGGCGTGGGTCTTCACGAGGAGGTCGTGGACCTCCGACGCCACCGAGTAGGTGTCCTCGGCAACGATCGTCGCGAAGAGGTCCGCCTCGCGAATGGCCGCGAGCACCGCCGGCCGCGGCCGGTAGCCACCGGTGAGGACGAGCCCGGCCGCCGCGTGCTCGTGGCCGTCGACGCCCGACGCTCCCGCGTCCTCCGCCATCCGGATCGCAGCGTTCCCGGCCGGCGTGTCGCCGCGCTCCGCGCCGACGAGGTGAGCCGTCGTGAGGGTGAGAATCACGTCCTCGCGGTCGCCCGGGACGATCACGAGCGTTCCCGGCCCGATCCGCTCGAGCATGTGGCCCGGTTCCATCGCCCCGATCGCGACGCCGTCGATGACCCGGTCGAGGTCCGGCCCGGGGTGGATCGTCTCCCCCCGCACGCCGTCGAGGATCATCCCGAGGGTCGGGTTCGAGAGGATCGGCTTGACGGGCAGCAGGCCAAGGAGGGGGATGCCGTGGCGGGCGAGGCCGCGCTCGAGCACCGCGGCGATTCCCGGCTGCGACACGAGGTCGACCTTGTTGACGATCGCCCCGGCGACCTCGACGCCGTGGCGGGCGAACAGCGCGGCATTCAGAACGATCTCGTCGATCGGTCGGCCCACGCCGCCCTCGCTGATGATGATCGCGGGCGCCCCGAGCATCGCCGCGACCGCCGCGTTCGACAGCCCGATGACCGCGCCGACGCCCGCGTGGCCGGTCCCCTCGATCAGGACGATGTCGTGGCCGCGGAAGGCGTCGTGGGCCGCGCGGATTCTGGCCGGCAGGTCCTCGACGACCTCGCCCGCGATGTACGCCTTCGTGAACCCGCGCGGGATGTGGACGGGGCTCATGTCGCCATACGATTCCGGCAGCCCGAAGACCTCCTTGACGAGGACCGCGTCCTCGTCAGCCGGGACACCGTCCTCGATCACGGTCCGCTGGCCGACAGGCTTCATGAAGCCGGTGTGGAGGCCTCGCCGGACGAACCCGTCCAGCAGCCCGAGGGCGGCCGTGGTCTTGCCCCGGTTCTGCCCCGTCGCCGCGAAGTAGACCTGCCGCATCGACGGTCCGGCGTTGCGGCCTAGCCGCGCGCGGCGGTCTTCCGCTCGATCAACTGGAGGGCGTCGCGGAGGCGGTTGACGGTTTCGGCGTCGACCGCGTCCGACTCGAGGTACGGGCCGAGGCGCTCCATGATGTCGGCGACGAGGGCGAGGAAGACGCTCGCGTCCGCAACGAAGAACTGCGGCTCGTTGTTGTAGCGGACGAGCGTCAGCCGGCCCTGCAGGACCCGCCGCTCCTCGACATGGGCGATCTGGGTCGCGAAGTTGTGGCCCTGGATCCCGTCAGGGTTGTTGAGGAAGTTCAGCGCGTTGTCGATGGCGAGGCCGAAGCGCGCCCGCCAGGCGACAAGCCGCTCGTCGACCTCGGACGGGATCCGGACCTCGGCGACCTCGTCGAAGACCTCCGGCGCCACCGTCAGGAGGCCGACCAGCGTGGTCCCGGCCCGCGGCCCGAGCATGACCTGGAGGCTCCGCTCGAGGGTGAAGACCTCTGAATCGAAGCGCGGGCTGGTGATGACATCGGTCAGGAGGTCCTCGACGTTGTCGAGGATTCCGGGCTCCGCCACGGAGTTGGCGAGGTGGAGGATCTCCTCCTTGAAGAGGAACTTTTCTTCGTGATCGAGCATGCGGCCGATGGTAGCACCGGCCACTCACGCCACCGCCCGCGACGTTGCGTCGGGGCCCCGGATCGAAGGCTCCGCCTCGCCGAAATGTCCGTCGCCGCCCGGTGACCTGCCTGCAAGGTCCCAGTCCGCACTCTGGCCGGGCAGGCGGAGACGCCGCCGGGGGTCTGGAGACGAACATGGACGACGACAGCGCGAAGCAGGGCCTTCCCGAGCACGAGTACGATGACCCGAACACGGTGGGTGCCGGGGTGATGTCCCAGGGCGGGACCTCGACGGACAGGGGCACGGGCGCCGTGGATTCCGGGGATCACGGCACGGACGACGAGCACGACGCGACGGACTACGACTCGGACGACCTCGTCCACGGCGAGCTGACGGATCGCCTCGGCCCCGGGCCAGCCATCGTTCCGGGTCAGCCGGCGGGCGGCACGCAGCCGTACACGGCGGGGCTGATCGGCGAGGACACGAACCCGGACGGCGGGGGCGACTGAGCGCAGCGGACCGGAGGATCAGTCATGGACGAGCGAACCGTTCGGAAGCCGCAGGACATCGACCGGTGGTCGAGCGAGGCGGAGCGGGACGGACCGGCGGACCCGATCGCCGGACCCGAGGACCGCTGGGTGAACGAGAGCACGCGCCCGGAGGACACCGGAGCCGTGGCGGGCGGCGGCGTCGA
>DASWSI010000019.1:0-5794 GCA_036402715.1 Candidatus Limnocylindrales bacterium | reverse complement strand
ACGAGAGTGCCGCGGACCTTTCGTCCGCGCTGCGATGCCCCGTGGCTCCGTGACGTCTGCGCCGACACAGCTCGCCTGGCGCGCCCGCGTCAGCGCGACTCGGCGGCCTCGATGGCGAGGACCTTGTCAAGCCGTCGGCGGTGCCGCGCCTCGCCGCTGAACGTCGCGGCGAGGAACGCGTTGACGCACTCGAGCGCCAGCTCGGAGCCGATGACCCGCGACCCGAGGACGAGCACGTTCATGTCGTCATGCTCGACACCCTGGTGCGCGGAATACGTGTCGTGACAGATCGCCGCGCGCACGCCACGAATCTTGCAGGCGGCAATTGCCGCGCCGACGCCGGACCCGCAGATGAGGATGCCGCGGTCCGCGTCGCGGCCGCGGACCGTCTCGCCGAGGCGCTGCGCAAAGTCCGGGTAGTCGTCGTTCGGGTCCGATCCGTCGCCGCCGAGGTCGACCAGCCGGTGCCCACCGCCGGCCGCATCGAGACGCTTCATCAGCTCGGCCTTGAGGGCCGCGCCGGCATGGTCGGCCGCGAACGCGATCCGCATCCCGCCGTCAGTCGTGGCCGGGATCCGAGCCGGACGACCGATCCGTCCCGCTCTCGTCGTCGTGGAGCGTGGGATGCGTGCCGGCGCTGCCGGCGGTTCGGCCGACCGCCGGAAGATGCCCGGGCTCGAGCGTCGGGATGACGCCGTGGAGGTTCTTCTCGACGACCTGCCGCGCGACGTCGACGATCCGCTCCGGCGTGAAGCCGAAGTGCTCGAAGATCGTCGCGGCGGGTGCCGACGCACCGAAATGGTCGAGGGCGACGATCGCGCCCTCGTCGCCGACCCAGCGGTCCCAGCCGAGCGAGACGCCGACCTCGATCCCGACCCGCTTTCTGATCGCCGCCGGAAGCACCGATTCCCGATATGCCTCGTCCTGCCCGCCGAACAGCTCCCAGCACGGCAGGCTGACGACGCGGGTCGGGATGCCGGCCTCCTCGAGCTTCGGGGCCGCGACTGCCGCAAGCTGCAGCTCCGAGCCCGTCGCGATGAGGATGAGCTTCGGTGTCCCGCCCTTCGCCTCGCGGAGGACGTAGCCGCCGCGGGCGACGCCGTCCCGTGCCTTTTCGGCCGAGCCCTCGAGCGTGGGCAGCTTCTGGCGAGTGAGCGACAGCGCGACCGGGCCGGACGGTGAGTCCGTGTTCCGCTGGATCGCGACGCGCCACGCGGCCGCCGTCTCGTTCGGGTCGCCGGGACGGATGAACCACAGATTCGGGATCGCGCGGAGCGCCGCGTAGTGCTCGACCGGCTGATGGGTGGGCCCGTCCTCGCCGAGCCCCACCGAGTCGTGGGTCCAGACGTAGATGACGTCCAGGCCGGACAGCGCCGCGAGGCGCACGGAGCCGCGCATGTAGTCGCTGAACGTCAGGAACGTCGCCGCGTACGGGATGAAGCCGCCGTGGTACGCGATCCCGGTGGCGATGCCGCCCATCGCATGCTCGCGGACACCGAACCGCAGGTTTCGGCCGTTCTCGTCCGGCCCGAACATGCCCGCGTCCTTGATGTCCGTGAGATTCGACTCGGACAGGTCTGCCGCGCCACCGAAGAGCTCCGGCACCGGGCCGGCGAGCGACTGGATCGCCTGCTGGCTCGCCTGCCGCGTCGCCAGCTCCTCACCGACGGGGTACGTCTTCAGTCCCGCATCCCAGCCGTCGCGCAGCTTGCCGGCGAGCCGGCGGCGGAGGTCCGTGCCGCGATCGCGGTTCGCGGTTGCGTAACGGTCGAGCGCGGCATTCCATTCCGCGACGAGCTCCTTGCCGCGCGGGACGGCGCCGCGGAAATGGTCGCGCGCGGCATCGGGGACGAAGAACGTCTTGTCCGGGTCCCAGCCGTACGCCTCCTTCGTGAGCCGGACCTCGTCCTCGCCGAGCGGCTGGCCGTGGGCCTTCTGGCTGTCGTGGCGGTTCGGGCTGCCGTAGCCGATGTGCGTCCGAACGGCGATGAGGCTCGGGCGGTCGTCCGCGCGCGCGGCGTCGATCGCGGCGGCGATCGCCTCCGTGTCGTTGCCGTCCTCGACGCGCTGGGTGTGCCAGCCGTAGGCATCGAACCGCTCGAGGACGTTCTCGCTCCACGCCATCTTCGTCGGGCCGTCGAGCTGGATCCCGTTGTCGTCGTAGAGGAAGAGCAGCTTGCCGAGGCGGAGATGGCCGGCGAGCGACGCTGCCTCGGACGCGATGCCCTCCTGGAGGTCGCCGTCGGAGCAGATGCCGTAGGTCCAGTGGTCGATGATCGGGTCCGCGTCCGTGTTGAACTCCGCGGCGAGACGCCGCTCCGCGATCGCCATCCCGACGGCGTTCGCGAACCCCTGGCCGAGCGGCCCGGTGGTCGCCTCGACGCCGGGCGTCAGTCCCCATTCGGGATGCCCGGGGGTCTTCGAGCCCCACTGCCGGAACGACTCGAGGTCCTCGAGCGAGACGTCGTAGCCGGTCAGGTGGAGGAGCGAGTAGAGGAGCATCGAAGCATGGCCGGCTGACAGGACGAAGCGGTCGCGGTTCGGCCATTCGGGGTCCGTCGGGGCGTGGCGGAGGTAGCGCGTCCAGAGGACGTAGGCCATCGGCGCCATCCCCATCGGCGCGCCGGGGTGCCCCGAGTTCGCCTTCTGGACGCCATCGATGGCGAGCGTCCGGATCGTGTCGATCGCGAGCTGGTCGACGCTCTTCTCCGCGATGGTCATGGCGAGCGAACTCCGGAGCGGCTCCGCTGGAGCGCGGGAAATGCCCGCGCATTGTACGGCGGCCCGGCGGCGCGTCCCCCTTCCGCACGGAACCGGCGCGTTGCAGATCGCTATCCTCGACGCCGTGCCCCGCCTGCCCCGTCGAGCGTCAACCGCCGCGCGCGTCGTCGTGCTCGGCGACCTCATGCTCGACGTCGTCCTGACGGCAGACCGCCCGCTCGAGAGCGGGACAGACGTGCCGGGCGGCGTCGCTCTCCGCCAGGGCGGCTCCGCGGCGAACACCGCGCGGTGGATCGGCCGGCTCGGGGCGCGGACGACGCTCATCACCGCGGTCGGGCGCGATGCGGCGGGACGGGCGCTCATCGAGGTCGTCCGCAGCGACAAGGTCCTCGTCCGAGCCCTCCGCGTGACCGGGGCGCGCACGGGGCGGATCGGGGTGCTCGTCAATCCCGGCGGTGAGCGCTCGTTCGTGGCGGATCGCTCCGCCGCGGACCGGCTCACGCCCGCGGACCTGCTGCCCGAATGGTTCGCCGGCGTCGACCTGCTTCACCTCCCGGCGTATTCGCTCTTCCACGAGCCCCTCGGGTCCGCGACGCGTCGCGCGGTCCAGCTGACGCGCGAGGCGAACGGGCTCGTCAGCCTCGACCTGGCGTCCGTGGGGCCGCTCCTCGAAGGCGGCCGCCGAGCGGCACTCGCCCACGTTCGTGACGTGGCGCCGGATCTCCTCCTCGCGACCGTGGCCGAAGCAGACGCGCTGCTCGCCCGGCATGGCGGCGACGGACTGCTCGAGCTGGCACCGATCGCCATCGTCAAGCGCGGATCGAAGGGCGCGACCGTGCTCGCGCGCGAGGGCGACGACGCGCTCCGGTTCGAGGTCGCGACCGAGCGGCTCATCGCCGCCGACACGACCGGCGCCGGCGATGCGTTCGACGCGGGGTTCATCGTCGACTGGCTCGGCAGCCGCGCCGCCAAACGGTCGCTGACGGCGAGCCTGCGGCGCGCTGCCGTCGCGGGCCATCGAGTCGCGGCGCGGCAGCTCGTCGCGGAGCGGCCGGAGATCACGATCGTCTAGTCCGGCAGGGAGTGGCGGCGCCGCTCGGCGCGGCGGCATCCAGCGTCGGCCGCCCCGGCCTCGTCAGCCCAGCAGGTGCGCGTCGAACCAGTCGAGCATTCGCGTCATCCGGTCGATCCGTCGATCCGGCCGGCCGGTGATCGAGAACGTGTGGAACTCGTCCGGGTAGAGGATGTACTCGACCTCACGCCCGAGGACCCGCAGCGCGATGAACAGCTGCTCGTTGTCCGCGGCCGGACATGTGCGATCCGCCTCGCCCTGGAACATGAGCAGCGGTGTCCGGATGTTGGCGACGTGCGCGAGCGGCGACTGACGCCACAGCTTCGCGACACCTTCGGGCGTCAACGGGTCGCCGAGGAGCGACGAGCGGTTGTACTCGACCGCGGTATCGGAGTTCGCCCAGTCGCTGATCTGGTTCACCACGCCGTTCTCGGAAACCGCCGCGCGGAACCGCTGGCTCGTCCCGATGAGCCAATGGATCATGAACCCGCCGTACGACAGGCCGAGGGCGCCGAGCCGCTCCGGATCGGCGAGCCCGAGCCCGACGACGTGGTCCAGCGCGGCGTTGACGTCCGCGGCGTCGGCGCCGCCCCAGTCACCGAGCTGCTCGCGGATCCACCGGCGGCCGTACGTCGTCGAGCCGCGGATGTTCGGCAGGACGACGCGGTAGCCTCGCGCCGTCAGGAGGTGGACCTCGATCGACGGCGCGGGCGCCCACGCGCCGAGCGGCCCGCCGTGGACGTCCACGATCGTCGGCAGCGGCGCATCGCCGGCGCCGGGTGGTGAGGCGATCCACGTCTCGATGGGGCCGCCGGGGCCCGGCGCTTCGACGACGCGCATCTCCGGAACCGCGACCGCGCGCTGCCACCGCGACCCGAGCGAGGTGCGGCTCTGCGGCCGCTCGGCATCGCTCTCGACCGTCATGAGCTCCATCGCGCGACTGCCGCTCGTCCCGACGAACGTCGTCACGAGGCGGCCGCCGGGCGCGGCCACGGCCAGGGAGCGGCACGTCACGTCGGCGCGGACGAGGGGTTGCGGATCGCCCGTCGGACGCCCCGTTGTCGCGTCGACGGGGAACGCCCACGGAGCCGACCGCCCCCGATCCGAGACGGTCGTGACGATTCGATCCGGAAGCGGCCAGAACGGCCCGAATCGTGCGGTCGTCATCCAGCCTTCGAGGTCCGTGTCGACCCAGTCACCGATCGGGCGGTCGAGGTCCGGAGCCAGTGCGACGGGCGGCCGCGACCCATCGGCGGGCGCGACGTGGACCCCGGGGCTCACGTCGTCGAGCGGCGCGGGTTCGTCGATGCCGACCGCCGCGATCAGGCGGCCGTCGGGCGACCACGCGGGGGAGTTTGCCCAGCCGGCGAGCGCCAGGATCTCCTTCGGCTCCGTCGGCTTTGTCGCGCCAGCATCGGCGAGCCAGATCGTCGAGCGGGGATGAAGGTCCGCTTCGGCGCCGCGGTCGGCCGCGAACGCGATCGCGCCGCCGTCCGGCCGCCAGGCGATTCCGTCGACGCGATGATCGCCCGCGGTCAGCTGAACGGGACGTCCACCGCGGGTCGCCGGGATGACGAACAGGTGCTCCCAGCGATCGACGTGCCCCGCCTCGTCGTAGCGCCAGTCGATCCGACGGATCCGTCGCGCGAGCGGCGCCCCGCTGGGCTTCGCAGCTGCGCCGCGACGCGGTCCGCCACCCGCCGCGTGGTCGCCGACGATGAACCGTGGCGGGTCGACCTCGGCGGTGAACGCCAGCCGCTCGCCATCCGGTGACCAGGCGAGGTCCGCCACGCCGAACGTGCCCGTCGCGAGCTTCGCCGGTGGCCGCTTGCCGCCAACGTCGACGAGCATGAGGCGCGACGTGCTGTCGGTGTCCTTCGGGTCGCGGCGGAGGAACGCGGCGCGCCGGCCGTCGGGCGAGATACGGGGCCTCGAGTCGCGACCCCCGCCGGTCGTGAGCCGCCGCGCGGCGCCGCGGCCACCGCTGCCGAGCGGCACGAC
>DASWSI010000018.1:0-10648 GCA_036402715.1 Candidatus Limnocylindrales bacterium | reverse complement strand
CGGGCGGCGTCGGCCGTCGGCGTGGCATTCCGGCGGCCGGGCGGGCGACCGCGCCGCCGGGGAGCTGCGGCACCCGTCGTACCGGCCGTACCCGCCGCTGTCGGAGGGGCGTCCGCGGCCGCCGAGGCCGCGCTCCCGGAGCCCGACGCCGTCGGTCGCCGTGCGGGCCTCGCCGCCTTCGGGCGCTTCGGTTGTGCCATCTACGCGTGCCTCCGGAGGTCGAGGAGGCGCCGGCTCATGTCCGGCTGGCCTCGCTTCATCGATCCGCCTCGCGGTTCGCCGTGCCGTCCGCCTTCGGGCGCGGCACGCCCGCTTCGAGCTGCTCCCCGAGCTCGACGGTTCGGCGGTAGGCGGCCCAGACGGCCTCCGACAGGACCGTCCGGAGGCGGCCCGATTCGAGCTCGTGAAGCGCGGCGGCGCTCGTCCCGCCCGGCGACGTGACCATGTTCCGAAGCTCCGCCGGGTGCATCCCGGACTGCTTCGCGAAGAGCGTGCTGCCCTCCAGCGTCTCGATCACGAGGTCGTGGGCAACGTGGCGAGGAAAGCCCAGGTGGACCGCCGCATCGATGAGCGCCTCCATGACGAGGAAGACGTACGTGGGGCCGGTGCCGCTGACCGCGGTCGCCATCGCCACCATCTTCTCGTCGTCGACCTCGAGCTCCTGCCCGAGCGCCCGGAGGAGCGCGCTCGCCTGGGCCCGCTGGTCCGGTGTCGTCTCCGGTGTCGCGTACCAGACCGTCATGCCCTTGCCGAGCCGGGCGGGCGTGTTCGGCATCGACCGAACGACCTGGTCGTGACCGAGCGTCCCGGTCAACGCCGCGGAGGTCGCGCCGGCGATGACCGAGAGCACGAGCTGGCCCCGCCGCAGCCGCGGTCCGATCTCCGCCCCGACTCGCGCGAGCATCTGCGGCTTGATCGCGAGGACGATGACGTCCGCGCCATCGACGGCGTCGCTGTTGGCCGCGACGACGCGGATTCCGTACGCCGTCGACAGCTGCTCGCGACGCTCGGGCCGCGGATGACTTGCCACGACCTGGTCCGGTTTCACGAGGTTGCCGCGCAGCAGCCCGGCGATCATCGCTTCGGCCATGACCCCGGACCCGACGGTCGCGATCGTCCGCTGGCTCAGAGGGGACATCGGCGGAGTATACGCACGGCTATTCGGGCGTTCGCCCGAGTTGCGTTCGGGAACGGGTCAATTCGCGGTGTCGGCGGCGGAATTCGTGTCCGCGGCGGAATTCGGAGGCGACGTCAGGCAGTCGCGCGACCGAGGACGAAGAACCGGCCGCTCGTCGATACCTCCGCCGTCGTAAATCCTGCCCCCCGAAGCGCGTGCCCGAGCTGTGCCGGATCGTGGAAGACCTTGACGATCTCGAATTCGCGACCGTCGGCGAGGCGGCGCTTCGCGATCCCTCCCTCTGGCGCGCGGTTGTCGCGGGAGCCGGATTGCGGATCGCGGAGCGAGTCCACGAACGCGAACGTGCCGCCGGGCTTGAGCCACCGCCGCGCGAGCTCGAGAAAATCGGGCAGGCGGTCAGACGTGATGTGGCTCAGCCAGAACCCCGCGAAGACCGCATCCACCTGGCGATCCGGCTCCGCCCACGCGTCGCGAACGTGGAGGTGGGCCCGGAGGCCGTGTGCAACGAGCCGCTGGCGGGCAAGCTCGAGCGGCGCCGTTGCGACGTCATAGAGCGACAGCTCGCCCTTCTCGGCGAGGAGCGGCGACCACCAGCCCGTGCCCGCGGCGAGCTCGACGATCTCGCCCCGGATCGGCAGCCCGTCGAGCCACCGGCCGGCCATGTCGAGCTCGGCGTCCCAGGCCGCGTCGTGGATCGGGCCGTGGCTGTATGGGCCGCGGCGGAGGTACCAGTCGTCGTATTCGGGCGCCCGGGCGTCGTAGTAGGCGAGGAGCTCCGCGTCCGGCGCGGAGGACGAGGCATCGCGCGGCGCCGCCGTGGCATGGTGTTCGGCAGGAGGCGCGGCGTCGGGCCGGGCCTGGCGAGGCGGCGGCGCGGGGGCGGCCGCACCGGACGCTGCCGCGCCTCGTTCCGTGATCGCCTGCCGCAGCCGAAATCGCAGGAACTCGTTGTCCCCGGCCTTGCCAACGCAGTCGGGGCAGAGGTGCGCCCAGCCCTCGAGATCCTCCGGTCCACGGACGGTCCACGGCGTGCCGCACCAGAGGCAGTCGAACGAGGCCCGGAACGGCATTTCGATGAGCGCCCCTACGAGAGCGGCGTCCAGCTCCCGAGCGGCGCGGTGTCGATGAATGTGTCGGGGTCGAAGATCTCCGCCAGGAGCTCGATCCCGTCCACGATCCGCGGCCCCGGACGGCTGAAGTAGGCGGATCCGTCGACGGCGAAGACCTGTCCCCGCCGAACGGCCTCGAGCTCGGACCAGAAGCTCGGTTTCGGCGTCCGGGTCCATTCGGCGACCGTCTCCGCGAGGTGGAACCCGCACGGCATCAGGACGAGCATCTCGGGATCGACGTCGCGGACGGCCTGCCACGACGTCTCGACGGATCGCTCGCCGGCGTCGCCGAGGAGGTCCCAGCCGCCCGCCCGGCGAATCTGCTCGGGGACCCAGTGCCCCACCGCGAACGGCGGGTCGAGCCACTCGAGCGCGACGACGCGCGGCGAGCGGAATCCGGCCTCGCGCCGCGTCTGGCTTGCCTGCTCGATCGCCGCGAGCCGCGTCCGAAGGCTTTCGACGAGGTCGACGGCCGCGTCCTCGGCCTCGGTCAGCGCGCCGACCGTCGTGATCGAGTTGAAGACGCCCTCGATCGAGGACGGCTCGAGCGAGACGACCTGGATGTCGGCGTCGATCGCCCGCGCGACCTCGTTCACCTCGCGGTAGCTGACGGCGCAGACGGCGCACAGCTCCTGGGTCAGGATGAGGTCGGGTTCGGCTGCCTCGAGCGCCTCGTCGTCCAGCACGTACAGGGACGAGCCGCCGTGGACGGCCGAATCGACGAGCTGGTGGATCGTCCGGCTCGGCGTGCCCTCGAGGTCGTAGACGCTCCGCGTCATGACCGGCTTGCCGAGAATCTCGGGCGGCCAGTCGCACTCGTGCGTCACCCCGACGAGCTCATCGCCGAGCCCGATCGCGCAGACGATCTCCGTCGCGGACGGGAGAAGGGAAACGATCCGCATCGTCAGGCCGGTCCGCGGGGAGCGGGCATCCTCAGCGATCCACGCGACGGCGGACGCAGCGGGTGCCCGCGCTGCGCCGCGTCAGGCCGGAGCTTTGAGCTCGTCGACCGCGGCGCGCGCGGCCGCCTTGTCCGTGTACCAGACCGCGTCGATCTGCGTGTAGTTCGCCCATTCGGCCGGCAGCGACTCCTCGGGGAAGATCGCGTTCACCGGGCACTCCGGCTCGCAGGCACCGCAGTCGATGCACTCATTGGGATCGATGAACAGCTTGCGGTCCGTGCCCTCGTCGTAATGGATGCAATCCACCGGACAGACCGACACGCACGAGATGTCGAGCACATCGATACACGGCTCGGCGATCACATAGGCCATTCGACTCCTCCTCGACGCGCACGGGCCCGACCCGGGGCGGGGCCGGAAGCGTACCACCGGGCAGGCTGCCTGAGCCCGAGCGCCGGCACGTGGCTCCGGTACATCACCGCTGCGACGGCTGCGACACGGTGGACGGCGCCGCTCCCGGCGATTCGAGTGGCCGGCCGTCCCGTCCGACCCACCGCACCGGGACGACCATCCCCTGCGCATAGTGGCCCGGGATGTGGCAACCGACGAGAAAGCCACCGGGCGTCGCCGGGCCGTCGATCGGCACGACCCAGGTGATGTCGACGCGTTGTCCGGACGTCGCGACGACGCGAAGGCCCGCAACGTCGGCCGCCACGGTGACCGTGGGAGTCGGCCCCGGCGGTGGATCCGCGACGGCGGCTTCGGCGGCTTCCCACGCGGCCTGCACGTCCGGGCCCCCGAACACGGCCTCGTGGACGAGCACACCGCCGTTGAGGACGTGGAGCTCCACTGTTTCGCCGGGAACGAGATCGATGACGGACGGCAGGAACGAATAGTCCTTCGCGATGACGTTCACCTCCCGTGGTGCCGCGACCGTGCCGGGGGTGATCGCCGGGGTCGCCGCGGTCCCGGCGTCGCAGCCCGCGACGGCTGCCGCGATTGCGACCGCGGCAAGCGACCGGAGCGCGATCGGGCGCCAAACGGAACGCTGTCGGCCCACCGGCCGAGTCTAGGTGCTCGTGTCGGAACACGGCCGAACCCCGCTTGACACCGCCGCACGCCCGACCGCAGAGTGCGGCCACCGTCACACTCCGAGGAGCCGCTTGGCGACCCCCATCGCAGCCGATTCGACGGCCGCCCCGACGACGTCACGACTCCGAACGGAACCCACCGCTCCGGCCGCGGTTCGCCTCGAAGGGATCGAGAAGCGCTACGGCGACGTCGTCGCGGTTGCCGGGATCGACCTCGAGGTCCGTGACGGCGAGTTCTTCTCGATGCTGGGGCCGTCCGGGTCCGGCAAGACCACGACCCTGCGGATGATCGCCGGATTCGAGACACCGACCGCCGGCCGCATCCTTCTCCACGGCGAGGACGTCAGCCGCCGCCCGCCGTTCGAGCGCGACGTCAACACGGTGTTCCAGGACTACGCGCTGTTCCCGCACATGACCGTCGCGGAGAACGTCGGCTACGGGCTGATGATCCGGAAGCTCCCGAAGGCGGATCGGGCGGCGCGGGTCGCGGAGATCCTGCGCCTCATCCGGCTCGAGGGGTTCGACCGGCGGAAGCCGTCGCAGCTCTCCGGCGGCCAGCGGCAGCGGGTCGCGCTCGCTCGCGCGCTCGTCAACCGGCCGCGCGTGCTGCTCCTCGACGAGCCCCTCGGAGCCCTCGATCTCAAGCTCCGCGAGGAGATGCAGATCGAGCTCAAGGCGATCCAGCAGGAGGTGGGGATCACGTTCATCTACGTGACCCACGACCAGCAGGAGGCGCTCACGATGAGCGACCGGATCGCCGTCTTCGACAACGGCCGGATCGAGCAGGTCGGCACGCCGGCGGACGTGTACGAGCGACCGGCGACCCGATTCGTCGCTGGCTTCGTTGGAACGTCCAACCTCCTCCGCGGCGACGTCGCGCGAGCGATCATCGGCGAAGGCGGGACGTTCACGGTTCGGCCGGAGAAGATCCGGATGGCGGAGCCCGCGGCGGCCGTGGGAGCGGACGAGGTGTCAGCTGAGGGTCACGTCGGCCAGGTCATCTACCTCGGTCCGGACACGCGCTATCACGTCAGCCTCGATGCCGGCGGGGAGCTCGTCGTCACCCAGCAGAACCTCGCCACTTCCTCGATGGAGGCGCTCGCGGCCCGCGGCCGCGCCGTCCGGCTCATCTGGAAACGAACGCACAGCCTGCCGATCCGGGAACCACACGGAGGAGAGACCGAATGAAGCACCGATCCCTGGGCGTCGCCGCGACGTCGCTCGCCATCGCGCTCGCGGCGTGCACCGGTGCGGCGTCACCGCCTCCGGCCGCGCCGTCGGCGGCCGGAGGCGGTGGTGCGAGCGCGAGCGCCAGTGCTTCTGCCGCCGCCCCGTCCGCGAGCCCGAGCGCGGCGCCGTCCCTCACGAGCGACGCGTACGGCACGATCAAGCCGCTCAAGCCCGCCGTCGACCTGACGAAGGTCGGCGGTCCGGGAGAAGGGGCGCTCAACCTGATCATCTGGGCCGGCTACGCCGAGGACGGCACGGCAACGAAGGAATACGACTGGGTTCACGCGTTCGAGACCGCGACGGGCTGCAAGGTCCAGTCGAAGGTCGGGAACACCTCGGACGAGATGGTCACGCTCCTCCGGTCCGGCGGCGGCAGCGTCTACGACGGGGTCTCGGCATCGGGTGACGCGACCAACCGACTGATCGCGAACGGCGACGTCGCGGCGATCGACCCGGCCGCCATCCCGGGGTTCGGTGACGTCGCGGCGTTCCTCCAGAACGCGCCGCACTACGTCGTGGGTGGCAAGCACTACGGCACGCCGCACGGCTGGGGCGGCAACCTCCTCATGTGGCGGACGGACAAGGTGACGCCGGCGCCGACGAGCTGGGACGTCGTCTTCGATCCCGCCAAGGCGGCGGCTGAGGGCGGAAAGCTGACGGCCTACGACAGCCCGATCTACATCGCGGACGCCGCGCTGTACCTGAAGGCCCACAAGCCGGAGCTGGGAATCACGGACCCGTATGAGCTGACGACGGATCAGCTCGACGCGGCCGTCGAGCTCCTCAAGGCCCAGCGGCCGAACGTCGCGAAGTACTGGGCGCTCTTCAGCGACGAGATCGACAACTTCAAGTCCGGCGCGACGACGGTCGGGACGACGTGGCCATACCAGTTCAACACCCTCAAGGGCGGCGGCACGCCCGTGGGCTCCGTCGTCCCGAGCGAGGGGATGACCGGCTGGGCGGACACGTGGATGATGTCGGCCAAGGCGCAGCACCCGAACTGCATGCTGAAGTGGATGGCCTGGATGATCACGCCGGAGGTCCAGGCCCAGGTCGCCGAGAACTTCGGCGAGGCGCCTGCCAACCCCAAGGCGTGCAAGTACCTCGACGTGGGCTACGGCCCGTACGCCTTCAAGGACTTCTGCAAGCTGTTCAGCGTCAACGACCCCACCTTCTACAACCAGATCGCCTTCTGGAAGACGCCGCTCCCCGATTGCGGCGACGCGCGTGGTCAGACGTGCACGGACTACTCCGTGTGGACCCAGAAGTGGACGGAGATCAAGGGCTGACCGAGTGCTGAGGCCGAGGGGCGAGCGGGCGGCGCCGCTCGCCGTTCGGTTTCCGCGATGACTTCGCCTGCGATCGCTGCGGCACCTCCGCGTCCGGGGCCTCGGCGCCGGCTGCTCGGATTCGCGCATCGCCACCGCTCGATTCAGCTGCTGTTTCTTCTCACGCCCCCGGTCGGGTGGTTCGGGGTCGTGTACCTCGGCTCACTCGCGGTCCTCTTCGTTGCGGCGTTCTGGTACCTCGACCCGCTGACGTCTGCCGTTCGACACGACCTCACCCTCCGCAACTTCCAGCAGGTCCTGACGAATCCGGTCTACCGGACGATCGCCGTCCGGACCGTCGTCATCGCGGCGCTCGTGACGGCGACGGACATCCTCCTCGCCTTCCCGCTCGCGTATTTCATGGCCCGTCGCG
Organism: Candidatus Limnocylindrales bacterium; assembly: GCA_036402715.1. Lineage (GTDB taxonomy): Bacteria > Chloroflexota > Limnocylindria > Limnocylindrales > CSP1-4 > JACDAV01. The sequence goes on along the minus strand of DASWSI010000018.1, from coordinate 3,477 downwards.
CGAGCCGCCGGACGCAGGGTCTGCTCGTGATGCTCGTGCTGCTGCCGCTCTGGTCGAGCTACCTCGTCCGGGTCTACGCCTGGCGAGTCATCCTGAGCCCGGGCGGGCCGCTCGACTGGCTGCTCGGCTCCGTCGGTGTCCACGGCTTCTCGCTGTACCTGACCGACGCGGCGATGTGGGTCGTCTTCAGCTACATCTGGCTGCCGTACATGGTCCTCCCGATCTTCGCCGGGCTCGAGCGGATCCCCTCCTCGCTGCTCGACGCGTCCGCGGACCTCGGCGGCCGAGGAGCGACGACGTTCCGTCGCGTCGTCCTGCCACTGGCGTTGCCGGCCGTCGTCGCGGGCTCGATCTTCACGTTCTCGCTGACCCTCGGCGACTACATCACGCCGGCACTCGTCTCGAACAGCCAGTTCATCGGCAATGTCGTGTACGACAACCAGGGTGTCGCGGGGAACCTGCCGTTTGCCGCGGCATTCGCGACGGTGCCGGTCATCGTCATGGCGATCTACCTGCTCGTCGCGCGGCGGCTGGGAGCATTCGATGCGCTGTAGCGGCTCCCTGCGCGCCCGGCGGATCGCATGAGAGGCCGCGGGCTTGCCGTCGCCGCGGGCGCGGTGATCGTCTTCCTCTACCTGCCGATCGCCGTGATCTTCCTCTACTCGTTCAATGCCGACCGCGCCCAGACCTGGCCGATCGAGCACTTCACGACGCACTGGTTCGGGGACGCGCTGGCGAACGCCGGCGTTCGCGATGCGCTCGGCCTGTCGTTGCAGGCCGCGATCGGGGCGACGGGGATCGCGCTCGTCCTCGGCAGCCTCGCGGCGTTCGCCGTCCACCGGCTGCGGTTCTTCGGCCGCGAGGCCGTCTCCTTCGTCCTGGTGCTTCCACTGGCGCTCCCCGGCATCGTGACGGGGATGGCGCTGAACGCATCGATCAACACCGCCGGGATCGGCTTCACGACGTGGACGATCATCGCTGGCCACGCGACGTTCTGCGTCGTGACGGTTTACAACAACGTCATCGCCCGTCTCCGGCGGTCGTCACGCTCGATCGAGGAGGCGTCCATGGACCTCGGCGCGGACACGTGGCAGACATTCCGCTACGTGACGCTGCCGGTCATCGGCACGGCACTGCTCGCGGGCGGCCTCCTGGCCTTCGCGCTGTCGTTCGACGAGGTCATCGTCACGACGTTCACCGCCGGCAATCAGCAGACGCTGCCGATCTGGATCCTGTCCAACCTGCGGCTCCCGAATCAGCGACCGATCGTCAACGTCGTCGCCGTCCTCGTCATCCTCCTCTCGACGATTCCCGTGTACCTCGCACAGCGGCTCGCCTCCGATTCCGGCGGGCCCGGGAGCCGAAGCTGACGCACCCGGGCGCGGCCGGCGGTCGCCGCCGGCGCTAGAAGAGCCAGCGGCGACCCGACTGCTCGACAACCGCGATCACCGCAACGAGCGCGAGCGGCGCGAGGGTCCGAACGATGCGAGCGGCGTGGCGCTGAACAACCGACATGGCAATCTCCCCTTGCCGGCCGCGAGCCGGCGACAGGGCGGCCGACCCCCGAGGAGGGAGTGCCCGGTCCTGATTCCGCCGGCGCCAGTGTCGCCGAGGCCGCTCACCCGTCACTTCCCGGGGACTTCGCTGCGACTTACCCCGGACGTACCGGGTGCGTACCTCCGGCTTTAGCCCTCCATCGAGGGGACGTACTCGGGATCGAGGTACTTGCCCGGGTCGTCGCGAAACTCGAGCAGGCAGCCGCGACCGCAGAACCAGTACGTTTTGCCGTCGTGCTCGAGGTGGAGCTCGGAGGTGGCGGTGTCCACCTCCATGCCGCAAACCGGGTCGATTGCCAGTGCCATCGCTTCTCCTGTGAGCTTCGCCCCGAGGATACCGACGAACGAGGATTCCGCCTCGGGCGCGACGGCGCGTAGGATCGCCCCATGCCGACCACCGATCACGCTCGCGCCCGCGACGCGCTCCTCGCCGAGCGGGCCAGGCTCCGCGCGGAGATCGGCGAAGGAATCATCGCCCCGGGACCGATGACGTATGGGTCGCAGGCCGCGGCCGCGACGCAGGTCTTCGAGCAGCAGCGTGACCTCGCCCTCCGCGACCGTGCCACGACGCAGCTCGAGCTCGTCGAGGCCGCGCTCCGGAGAATCGAGCAAGGGACCTTCGGGACGTGCTCGATCTGCGGCGAGCCGATCGCCACGGAGCGTCTCGAGGCGCTTCCGTGGGCCGCGTCATGCATCGACTGTCAGCGGCTCGCGGGCCGCCGCCGCTGATGCGACGGGCACCTTCGGGGCAGGACGCCCTGGTCGGCATCGAGGCGATCCGCGCCGCGGCGAAGCTGCTCCACGGTGTCGCCACGAGGACGCCGCTCGTCCCTTTCGGCCGGCCGGAAGCGCGGCAGTTTCTCAAGGCGGAGTCCCTGCAACCGATCGGCGCATTCAAGATTCGCGGTGCCTACGTCGCCGTCGCGTCGCTTTCGGCGGAGCAGCGGGCTCGCGGCGTCATCACCTACTCGTCCGGCAACCACGCACAGGGCGTCGCGCGCGCGGCGCTCCTGCTCGGCGCCCCCGCGGTCGTCGTCATGCCCCGCGGCGCGCCAGCGATCAAGGCCGCTCGCGTGGCCGCGGACGGCGCGGAGATCGTCTGGGTCGGGCCGTCGAGCGAGGAGCGCCAGGTCGTCGCGGAGCGGCTCGCCGCAGAGCGCGGCCTCGCCGTCATCCCGCCGTACGACGACGACCGCGTGATCGCGGGTCAGGGCACGGTCGGGCTCGAGATCGTCGAGGACCTGCCTGATGTCGCGGCCGTGCTCGTGCCGATCGGTGGCGGCGGGCTCGCGAGCGGCGTGGCCGTTGCCGTCAAGGCACTGCGGCCGGGTGCGCGGGTCATCGGCGTCGAGCCGGAGCTGGCCGCGGACGCGCGCGATTCGCTGGCGGCGGGCCGGATCGTCGCCTGGTCCTCGGACGACGTCAGCCGAACGATCGCCGACGGGACGCGGACCCTGTCCCTGGGCCGCCGGACGTTCGCGCATCTCCACGAGCTCCTCGACGCGGTCGTGACCGTGACCGAGGCGGAGATCGCCGCCGGTGTCCGCCTCGCAGCCGAGGAGAGCCGCCTCGTCGCCGAGCCATCCGGTGCCTTGTCCGTCGCGGCGATCGCGTTTCGTGCTCACGAGGCAGGCCTGGTCGGTCTCAATGGACCGGTGGTCGCGGTCGTCAGCGGCGGCAACGTCGACGCCGAACGCTACCGCGAGTACCTCGACAGCGCGATCCCGCCGCGCGGCTAGCACCCGCCGGGCCCGCGTGGCCGACCGCCGCTGTGGCCGCCGGGACGGCTAGCGCCGATCGGCGGCGGCGCGTTCCCCGGCCAACCGATCCGCGAGCACCGTCTCGCGTTCGCGAATCGCCGCCATCTCGACGTCCGCCCGGCGGTCATCGCGGGCGGTCACGCGTTCCTCGTGCCGCATCC
>DASWSI010000017.1:0-8572 GCA_036402715.1 Candidatus Limnocylindrales bacterium | reverse complement strand
GCTCGAGGAGGCACAGGACGAGGTCGTCGTCCGCGTCCTCGATCGTGGTCGGGGCTTCCAGTCGAACGAGGCGGACGACCTGTTCGAACTCTTCTATCGCTCGCCGGCGACCGCCGCCCAGGCGTCCGGCGCAGGGATCGGCCTGTTCGTCTGCCGGCGCCTGATCACCGCGATGCGCGGCCGGATCTGGGCGCGGCCACGCGCGGGCGGCGGCGCGGAGTTCGGGTTCGCCCTCCCGCTGTACGACGACGCGGAGTAGCGAGACGAGCTCGCGCGGCGGGGACGACCGCCGCCTCTCGCGGCCGCGCCCGGCCGCAGCCCACGCGACCTACGCCGCGCTCTGCCGTCGTTCGCCCAGCGCCGGGAGCAGCTCGCGTGCCGCGAAGTCGATGAAGCCGGCCTGGTCCGGCCCCACCTGATGGAAGTAGACGTGGTCGAAGCCGGCGTCGAGATACGACCGGATCTGGTCGAGGTATGGCTTCGGGTCCGGGCCGCAGACGATCGACTCGGCGACCTGGTCCTCGGTGACTGACTGCGCCAGCTGCTCGAAGTGCTTCGGGCTCGGCAGCTCCTGGCTCGCGGCGCCCCGGATGGCGGCGTTCGCCCACCATTCGTGCGCGGTCCGGCGCGCCGCAGCCTCGTCCGTCGCCCAGCAGAACGTCGTCTGCGCGTACTTGGGCTTCCCGCCGCCGGACGCCTTGTCGAACTGCTCGACGAGCTCTCGCTGCGGTGACGTCGACCAGAAGCCGTCACCGACGCGGGCCGCGAGCTCCGTGCTCTTCGGGCCCGCGGCCGCGACGACGATCTCCGGCAGCGGGTCCGGGATGTCGTAGACCCGCGCGTTCTCGACCGTGTAGTGCCTGCCGTGGTGGCTCTGGACCCCGCCCTGCCACAGTTGCCGGATGACACCGATCGCTTCCTCGAGCATCTCCGCCCGAACCTCGTACTCCGGCCATCGGTCGCCGAGGATGTGCTCGTTGAGGTTCTCGCCGGTCCCGACGCCGAGGAAGAACCGTCCGGGCATCAGGCCACCGACCGTGGCAGCGGCCTGCGCGATGATCGCCGGGTGGATCCGCGTCGTGGGGCAGGTGACGCCGGTCCCGATCCGGATCCGCCGCGTCGACGCCGCGATCGCGCCGAGCACGGACCAGACGAACGCGCTGTGACCCTGGCGATCGAGCCAGGGGTGGTAGTGATCGGAGATGCCGATGAACTCGAAGCCCGCGTCCTCGGCGCGCCGCGCGCTCTCGACAAGGTCCTTCGGTCCGTGTTCCTCGCTCGACAGCGCGAATCCGAAGCTTGGCATCGGTAACTCCTTCGTCTGATCGTTCAGCGGCTGAACCGCTCCCGGAAGGCAAGGACGAGATCGAGCACCACGAGCCCGAGCGACGCGGTCGCGAGCGCCGTCTGGACCGCCGGCGCATTGCCCGCCCGCGCCGTCGCCGGCTGCGCGACGTCCGCCTTCGCACCGGGGAACGCCTCACCCGGGCGGACACCGATGAGCAGGTCGCGCTCGACCTGCAGTCGGATCCGGTAGAGGACCTCCCACTCGTCGTACGGCACATCGATCTTCGCCAATTGGGCATCCACCGCGGCGAGCTCCGCGTCGGCGGCGGCACCGGCTTCGCCCGTGCGCGCCAGCCGCTCGAGTCGCTCCTCGACGGCCTGCGCCTCGGCGGACGTCGTCAGGAACGCCGCGCTCGAGGCGAGCCGGGAGGCGATGGCGGCGCGGGCACGGGTAACGATGGGGCCCTCGCCGGAGATGGCGACGTCGGACGGGTAGAGCGCGATCTCGAGATTTGCCGCCTTGAGCTGGGCGAGATGGTCCGGCACGAGGCCCTTGACGCCGGCACCGCCGATCGCGCCGATGAGCCGGCCGGGGAGCGCCATGACCTGCGGCGCCTCGCTTTTGTCGACGGCGAGGCCGGCGTCGTCGATCGCCCGCTCGAGATCCGCGACCATTCGGTCGTAGCCGCCCTCGCGAACGACGACCGCGACGTGCGCGTCCGACCAGCGCTTGACGAGGCTGCGGACCTTCCGCGCGATTCCGACGACGGCGAGGAAGACGAGGATGAACGCGAGGACGAACGCGAGTGGATAGCCGCGCAGGACGGCCTTCGCAAGATCGGCGCCCTTCGGCCGCGCCTCCTTCGTCTGGATGAACACGGTCGCAACGCCGACGAGCAGCGGCGTGACCAGCGCACCGACGAGCATCGCCAGGCGGACCCAGTTCTCGTCGACGAACTTCGGCAGCGGGATGGCCGCGAGGAGGAAGAGGCCGACGGCCGGAATGAGAACGCCGAACACGAGGACGACCCAGACGATCGACCCGAACGTGATGAGCACGAGCAGGATCTGCTTGTTCTGTGGCACGCGGCCGAACAGCAAGGTCGACGCCCAGCCGAGCGCCGCGGTGAGCAGCTTCCCGGCGAAGCGGCCGAGGACGCCGAACAGGCCGGCCAGGATGGCCATCAGCCGCGCGCCTTCGTGGTGCGTCGCCGGCCGCCAGCGGGGGCTTTCGCCGACGGCGAGGCCGTCGACGCGGTCGATGCGGTCGATGCCGCGGCCGCCGTTCGACGCGTTCGCCGCGGAACCGCCGACCCGCGCGCAGCATCCGCGTCGATCCTCGCGACGAGCAGGTCGACGACGGCGGCCTCTTCCTCCGGCGTCGTCTCGGGCGGTGGCGTCGGCGCCTCCTCCGCGGCCTCGACGAGCGCGCCTCCCACCTTGCCGTCCATGTATGCCTCGACGACCGCGGGGTGGACGTAGCTCTGGCGGGCGACGGCGGGCGTGTTGCCGAGCCGGCCGGCGGTCTCGCGCATCGCCGCGACGACCTTGCGCTTCGCGTCGGTCAGCGAGGCGGCCGGCTCCAGGGCCCGGAGCGCGCGAAAGGCGAGGACGGTCCCGGCCCACGTCCGGAAGTCCTTCGCGGTGAAGTTGCCGCCGCTGATCTCGCGGAGGTAGTCGTTGACGTCGTCCGAGGCCACGTCGCGGATCTCGCCATCGTCGTCGACGTACTGGAACAGCTCCTGGCCGGGCAGCTCCTGGCAGCGGCGGACGACCCGGGCGAGGCGCCGGTCCCGGACTCCCACCTCATGCTGGAGTCCCGACTTGCCGCGGAACCGAAACCGGATCTGCGTCCCTTCGATCTTCGCGTGGCGATCGCGGAGCGTCGTCAGCCCGAACGACCGGTTGAGACGCGCGTACTCGTCATTGCCGACGCGGATCAGGGTCAGCTCGAGAAGCCGAACGACAGTTGCGAGAACCTTTTCGCGGGGCAGTCCGGGGCGGGCGAGATCCGCGTCGGCCCGCTCGCGGATCGCCGCCAGCGCACCGGCGAACTCGATCATCCGCCCGAACTTCGACTCGTCGCGGGCCTCGCGCCAGCGGGCGTGATAGCGATGCTGCTTGCGGCCCCTCGCGTCACGCCCCGTAGCCTGGATGTGACCGTTGGGCCAGCGGCAGATCCAGACGTTCGTCCAGGCAGGAGGGATGGCGAGGGCGCGAATCCGCGCGAGGACATCCGGGTCCCCGATCGGCCGTCCGTCGACGTCCTCGTACGAGAAGCCACGGCCGCGACGACGGCGGGTGATCCCCTTGTCGGCATCCGACGAATAGCGGAGTCCCGCCTGCCGCGCGACCTCTCTGGGGTCGATGCGTTCGTCTGCCGCAGCCTCGGTGTCCTCGGTGTCCTCCGCGGCGTCCGTCGCCGCGCGGGATTCCGCGACCATCGCCTCAGCCACGTGCGACGAACCGGCGGCGGGCGACGCGGCCGTGCCCGCCTTCGACGAGCGCGCGCCAGCACGGCCGGCGGGGCGGGCAGAGCGACGGGACGGCGCGACGGTGTCGGTCATCGCAAGCAGCGTGCGGCGCGCTCTGTGACGCGCGGATCGGGACCCGCGGCACGAGCATCGCAGCGCCGTTGCACGTCAGGCGGCCCGCTGAGCGCGCGCGAGCAGTCGTCACGTCGGCGTACTCCCAACGACGCTTCGTCCCACCTCGCGCGCAATGGCCCGTCGGCAACACTCGGGAGGACCCCTGGCCCAAGGAGATCCCTCAGATGCTCGACGTCCCGCCCCGCGATCGCGCGCACGCCGCGCCCCCGACCGCCTCGTGACCGCGACGGCGGCACCCCCGCCCGAACGAGCGGCCCCGCGCGGGCGCGACGGCTCTGGCGATGCGATTCGCGTCGAGGGAGCGACGAAGCTCTTCGACGGCGTGGCGGCCGTCCGTGACGTCACGCTCAACGTTCCGACGGGAACGATCCTCGGAATGATCGGCCCGTCCGGCGCGGGCAAGACGACAACGGTCCGGCTGCTCACCGGCGCGCTTCGGCCCACGCGTGGCGTCATCCGCGTCCTCGGCGAGGACCCGATGGAGTTTCGGCGGCGAACCCGCGAGCGGATCGGCTACATGCCGCAGCTCTTCACGCTGTACCCCGATCTCACCGCGAGCGAGAACGTCGACTTCGTTGCCAGCCTGTTCGGGATGCTCTGGCTCCGGAGGCGCCGTCGGGTTCGCGAGGTGCTCCAGGTCGTCGACCTCTGGGATGCCCGAAAGCGCCGCGCATCGGCCCTCTCCGGCGGCATGCAGCGGCGGCTCGAGCTCGCCTGCGCGCTCGTCCACGAGCCGACGCTGCTGTTCCTCGACGAGCCCACGGCCGGGATCGATCCCCTCCTCCGGGTACGGATCTGGACGGAGCTCCACCGCCTCAAGTCCGAGGGCCGAACGCTCGTCGTCACGACCCAGTACCTGAACGAAGCCGAGGAGTGCGACAGCGTCGCGCTCATCGCCCAGGGCGGCCTCGTGGCGTGGGCACCGCCGGACGACGTCAGACGGCAGGCGACCGGCGGTGATGTCATCGAGCTCGAGACCGCCGGCACGTTCGACGCCGCGGTTCTCGCGGACGTCCCGCAGGTCCGCGGCATCCGCCAGCAGGGCCCGCGGTCATTCCGCGTCACGGTCGAGGACGCCGGGACGGCGACGCCGGAGATCGTCGCCGCGGTGACGACGGCAGGCGCCGAGGTCCTCTGGGCGCGCGAGTACCGGCCGTCGTTCGACGAGGTGTTCGCGGAGCTGGTGGGGCGCGCTCGCGGCGAGACGGACGGCAACGACCAGATCGACGGCGGCGTGCGGACCGAGCCCGAGACGACGGTCGCCGGGGCGCGCTCGGTGGCCGGTGGGCGTTCCGTTGAGCCAACGACCGCCGACGCCGTCACCGGAACGACGCCGCCCGCGACGGACGACGGAACCGCGGACACGGACACCCGGACGGCGGACCGATGATCGTCCTCCAGATCCTCACCCGCCTCCTCGCGTTCGTCGGCAAGGAGCTCGTCGAGGTCATCCGCCGTCCTGGCGCGATCGTCACCCTGATCCTCGGACCGTTCCTGATCCTCGCGATCTTCGGGCTCGGATACAACGGCTACCGCCGGCCGCTCGAGGCGATCATCGTCGTCCCGCCGGCCTCCGGACTGCCGACGGACGTCGGGACGTACCAGGGCCTCGCGACCGGGATGAACATCGTCGAGGTCGATCCGGACCCGGGTCGCGCGCTCCAGCGCCTTCATGACCGCGAGATCGACACGGTCATCGTCGCGCCGCCGGACCTCGAGCAGCAGTTCCGGTCGGGCAACCAGTCCGTGATCGAGATCCACATCAACGTCATCGATCCGGTTCAGCAGGCGTACGCCGGCGTCCTCGCGTCGAGGCTGGCGAGCGAGGTGAACGCGAAGATCATCGAGCGCGGCGCCGGCGAGGGGCAGCAGTACGCGATCAACGCCGGGCAGCCGAATGCCGCCCAGATCCCGCCGGCGGTGATTGCCGCCCCCACCCGGGCGGAGCTGACGAACGACGCCCCCGTCGTCGCCAGTGTCACCGACTTCTACGGTCCGGCGGCCCTCGCGCTCATCCTCCAGCACCTGGCCGTGACGCTCGTCGCGCTGTCCCTCGTCCGCGAACGCACGAGCGGAATCATCGAGCTCTTCCGCGTCTCGCCCGTGTCGACGTGGGAGATCCTCGTCGGCAAGATCCTCGCCTTCGGGATCCTCGCCGCGATCATCTCGAGCATCAGCGTCGCGCTGCTGGTGTTGGGGCTCGGCGTTCCGCTGCTCGGCAACGCCGCGGCGCTCGCGGGCATCCTCGCGCTGCTGACCGTTGCGTCGCTGGCGCTCGGGCTGTTCATCGCCGTGATCTCCGATTCGGAGCGGCAGGCCGTCCAGCTGTCGCTGCTCGTCCTCCTCGCGTCCGTGTTCTTCAGCGGCTTCGTGCTGCCCGTGGAGGAGTTCACGGCGCCGGTCCGGGCGGTCGGCTATGCGCTTCCGGTCACGCACGGCATCCGGCTCGTCCAGGACATCATGCTGCGCGGCTGGACGAACGTCACGTGGGAGATCCTCGCGCTCGTCGTCATCTCGGCCGTGCTCCTGCTGGTGACGTGGATCCTCCTGCGACGCGGGATGACGCGAGCCTGATGTCGTCGTCGACGCCCGAGCCCGGGCCGGCGTCGCGATCCACGAGTGCCGGTCCCCGCGACACGGTTCGGGCGCCGGGTGGCCGGTCGCGATTCGCGTTCGACGGCGAGGGGCTGATGGATCCGCACTCGCCGGCGCGGCGTCGGGCCGGCGCCGTGCTCACCGCGTACGGCGCGATCGGGATCGTCCTGCTCGGCGCGGCCGCGATCCTCGTCGGAGGGCTGCTGGACAACGGGCGCGGCCCCCTCGGGCTCGAGGCGGAGCGGCGGCAGCTCGTCGACGTGCTCGACGCAACCGGCCGCGCGCTCGGCGATGCCGAGACCGCCGCGCGGGACGCCGACAACAGCCTCGGCGGAACGGCGACGGCGGCCGAATCGGGCTCGCATTTCACGGCCGACCTCGGGACGAGCCTTCGCAACCTCGCGGCGTCCCTGCGGGTCTCCATCCTCGGCAGCCAGCCGTTCGCCGGACCGGCCGACGACTTCGAGCGGGTCGCCGGCCAGGCGGCCGGCGTCGCCGCAGACCTCGATGCCGCGGCGGCGTCGATTCGGCTCGGCGCGGAGGACATGCACGCGATCGCCGGCGACCTCGGCGACATGCGGGCCGAGGTCATCCGGGTTCGCGACGGGATGAAGGATCTCCTGCAGCTCGACGGCTGGCGGATCGCCGCGACCGCGATCCTGCTCTGGCTCGCCGTGCCCGCGGTCGTCAGCCTCCTCGTCGGGCTGCGGTGGTGGCGTCCGCAGTGGCGAGGCCGCCGCCCCGGTTGAGCACGGCGGCGTAGATCGCCTCGTACCCGTCCGCCATCCGGACGGCGGAGAAGCGGTCGAGGACGGACTTCCGCATTGCGGCCCGGTCGAGCGCGGCGACGTCGTCGAGCGCGGCAGCGAGCGCTTCCGCGTCCTGGCCGAAGAACCCGTCGACGCCATCCCGGACGATCTCCGGCAATGCCCCCACGGGGCGCGCGAGGACGGGCGTCCCACACGCAAGCGACTCGATCGCGACGAGCCCGAATGGCTCCGGCCACGCGCCGGGCATCAGGCTGGCGAAGCTCTCGGCGAGCAGCCGGTCACGGTCCGCCTGCTCGAGCTCGCCGAGGAACTCGATGTCGCGACCCGCGCGTTTCAATGCGGGCAGGAAGACGTCCTCGTGATACGCCCGCTCGTGCGGCGTCGTCCCGACCTTGGCCGCGATCCGGAGCGGCCGGCCGCTCAATCGGGCGACGTCCATCGCGTCGACGATCCCCTTCTCCGCGGCGACGCGGCCCACGAAGCAGAGGCTCTCGCCGCGGGTCGGCTCGAACGGCGCCGCGCGAAGGTCGAGGCCGTTGTGCACCATCCCGGCCCATTTGACGTCCGGCTGCGTCGCGGCCTGTGCCCGGCTGATCGCGACGTTGCTCGCGTCGCCGCGGGCAAGGACGCGGGCGGCCCATGGCGTGTCGACGCGGCCGTGAAACGTCGCGACAACCGGGGTCGAGGCGGCCAGGGCGAGCAGCGGGCTGTACCACTCGACGTGGGAATGGACGACATCGAAGTCGCCAGGGCGCTCGAGGACGGCAAGGACGGTCGCGGCGAACCACCCGCTCGTGTCACCACCGAAGCCGGCCGGGCGAAGCGCCTGCGGGACCGTCGCGACCAGGCGCCCTTCGACGTGCGAGTCCCCGCTCGCGAAGGTCGTGACATCGTGCCCGCGACGAACCTGCTCGCGGACGAGCTCGTTGACGATCCGCTCGGTTCCGCCGTAGGCCCGCGGCGGGACCGGCTCGACGGGCGGCGCGACGTGGGCGATGCGAAGCGGTTCGGTCATCGGCCGTCCATGCGCGGGGACGACAGGATACCGGTGCCCGGCGACGGAATGGCGCGCCTCCGCGACAGCGCGGCGCGGCGCGGCGAGACGACGGTCTAGTACGCGACGTCGGCGGCGTTCGTGACCTCGATCGCGTCCTCTCCGTCGTGGTCGCCGGGCGGGTCCGATGCGCCCGGGCTCGCTGCGTCCGGGCCGTCATCGCCTTCCGCGGCGTCGCCGACGATCGCGCCCGCCGTCGCGCCGACGAGTCCGCCGATGACCGCTCCGGGGGGACCACCGATCGCCATGCCGATGGC
>DASWSI010000016.1:0-4284 GCA_036402715.1 Candidatus Limnocylindrales bacterium | reverse complement strand
ATCGGGCGTCGCTTCGGGCTTCCGACGGCCTCGATCGACGACGTCGCGCGGCAGCTCGCCGGCGCCGGCATCAGCGTGGTCAGCCGGTACCGTCAGCGGACATCGCTGCTCGTCGAAGGCGCCGCGGCGTCCGTCGAGCGGCTCCTCGGTGTCACGATGCGCGACCACATCGGAACAGGCGGCGAGCGCTATCACGTCCCGGACCGCGCGCCGACGATCCCGGCCGCGCTCGCGGCGTCGGTCACCGGTGTTCGCGGCCTGTCCGATCAACTCCGCCCGGCGCCGGGGACGTCCGCGAACACGCTGACGCACCGGCACACAACCGCGTTTCCCGCCGCGCCCGCGCCGGACCCGACCGGGATTCCCGAGCGCGGCCTCAAGCCGGCTGACGTCCTCGCGGCCTACGACATCGCCGCGCTCCGCGACGCCGGGATCGACGGTTCGGGGCAGACGATCGCCGTCGTCTCGTTCGACACGTTCCGCGATGCGGACGTCCGGGCGTTCGACACGGCCTTCGGCATCTCCGCGCCGCTCCCGGAGCGCGTTCCCGTCGGTGCGGCGGTGAAGCCGGGCGACGGCGCGATCGAGGTCGACCTCGATGTCGAGGTGATCCAGGCGATCGCGCCGAAGGCGAAGATCCTCAACTTCGAGGCGTCGCAGGACACGCCGTTCAGCGCGATCATCGAGGCGATCATCTCGGACGGCCGGGCGAACGTCGCGTCGATCAGCTGGGGCGCCTGCGAGGGCCGCTCGATGGGCAACGAGATCACGTCCGAGGAGCCGAGCTTCCGGCGGGCGGCGCAGGCTCGAGGGATCACGATCTTCGTCGCGAGCGGCGACAACGGCGCGTACTGCTCGCGGCGAGAGAACATCGCCAACACGGCGGTCAACGTGTCGTGGCCGGCGACGAGCCCGTCCGTCGTGTCGGTCGGCGGGACGCTGCTGTCGCTCCGCACGGACCGGACGTATCTCGGCGAGGCGGGCTGGGAGGACCCGCTCTCCGGCGGCGGGACGGGCGGCGGCGTCAGCCTCTTCAACCAGCGGCCCACGTGGCAGACCGGGGCCGGCGTCGACAACGCGGCCTCGAACGGGATGCGCCAGGTCCCCGACGTCGCCGGGCCGGCGGACCCCGACAGCGGCTTCGTCATCTTCACCACGGAGTCGAGCGATTCGGGGCCGACCGCGACGATCGTCGGCGGCACGAGCGCGGCAAGTCCGTTCTGGGCGGCGACGACGATCCTTGCGGCGCAGCTCGCGGCACGGAACGGCCGCTCCGGAGGGTTCGGGTTCCTCGGGCCGACCCTCTACCAGCTCGCCGCCGCAACTCCGACGGCGTTCCATGACGTGACCCGTGGCGGCAACCTGCGGAACGGCGCGACGACCGGCTGGGACTACGCGACGGGCCTCGGCAGCCCGGACGCCGCCGTGCTCGCTCGGGCGCTCGCCGCTCAGGCGGGGCCGTGAGGTAGGCCCGGGGTCGCCGCACGCCATCCCGCGCGCTATCGTGTCCCGGCCGAGGTGACGCCGAGTGGGAGCGCAAACGATGGAACATCGTCGGGTCGTGAAGCGGACCCTCGACGAGCCGGACGAGCAGCGATCGTTCGAGAACATCCAGATCCAGCTCGTGAACCTCGGCGACATCACCGTCGCGCGATCGATTGCCCAGCCCGGCTGGCGGTGGTCGACGCACGTGAAGCCGATCGCCGGAACGGATTCGTGCCAGGTGAACCACCGCGGGACCGTGCTCCAGGGGCACCTCCGGATCGAGATGGAGGACGGCCGGGTGTACGACTTCCTCCGCGGCGACGTCTACGAGGTCCCGGCAGGCCACGACGGCGCGGCGCTCGGCGACGAGGCGACGATCCTGATCGAGATGTCGACCCAGATTGCCGAATGGGGCCGGCCACAGAACGCCGAGCGGGTCCTCTCGACGCTGCTGTTCACGGACGTCGTCGGCTCGACGCCGATCGCCGAGCGGCTCGGCGACGACGGCTGGAAGCGGCTGATCGGGACGCACGACGCGGTCATCCGGAACGAGGTCGAGCGATTCCGCGGCGTGCTCGTGTCGAGCACGGGCGATGGCGTCTTCGCGCGATTCGACGGTGCGGCGCGGGCGATCCTCTCCGCACGCGCGATCGTCGAGGCGACGGCCAAGCTCGATCTCCCGATCCGCGTCGGCGTCCACACCGGGGAGATCGAGATGAGCCGCGACGGGCTTCGCGGTCTCGCGATCCACGAAGCGGCACGGATCATGGCGCTCGCCGGGCCCGGCGAGATTCTCGTGTCGGACATCACGATGCAGCTGTCCGCCGGAAGCGGGCTGGCGTTCGATGACCGCGGCACCGTCGAGCTGCGGGGCGTGACCGGGCCGCGTCACCTGTACGCCGTTCGCCCGGCGGCACCGGTTCCCGCGGGCTGACGGGCCGGAATTCCGAGGCGCGGCCTGCCGAACTCGTGGCGCGGGGAGATTGCAGCGACGTAATCGCGGCCGGAGGCGGCATTGCATGCCGTCGACCTGACGTAACCGACCAGGACCTTCCGAGCCCGCCCGGCACGGGCGCATCGTGCGGGTTGGCGACTCGCGCTCGGCGGCGGAGACTGGCGACGCCGGTGCATCTCCGCACCGGACTCCGGCGCCGACAGGCGGTGCCGGAGCCGCGATCCGACCATCGGCGAGGTGCGGGGATGAAGCGAACGACGACCGAGCGCGCGACACGCGACGCGAGAGTCGCGCTCGTCGAGGCGACGCTGCGCCGCGTCGGCGCGAGCCAGGCCCGGATGGCGGCGTCGTGGTCCGTTCTCGAGGCGGCCCAGCACCGCGTGCACCGAAACCGCGCCGCGGAGGCGACGGCGGAGGCGCTCGCGTTGCCCGCGGCGGTCCGTCATGCATAAGCTCGTCGGCCCGGTGCCGCGCCTTGATCCGTCGGCGGGCCTCACGATCCAGGAGCCGCTTCGGGTGCTGGTGACGCGCGCCGGTCGAACCCGGATCGACGCCGCCGCTGCAGCAATCGGCCACGAGATCGACCAGACGCGGACCTGGTGGGGATCGTCGGGCCGCGACACGCTGATGGCGCTGATCGTCGGACCGCCGACACCGGTGCTCGCGCGTGCCTCGCCGACCGGGCGCGGACGCCAGCCCTTCCCGACAACGGGCGGGCGGCTCGCCGTCGCTACCCGCAGGAGTCGGTAGACCCGGTCAGCGGTCGCGGGCCGCGTCCTCCGCGAGCCGAACCTCGATGATTTTCGTGACCAGCGCGGCAGGGATCGGCTGACCGGACCGAAACCGGATCGTTCCCTTGCCGGCGAGGTACGGCGCGATCTCGTCGCCGAGGGCTTCGACGACCGCGGCGCTCGCGGGAAAGAGACTCGTATGGGCCTTGAACGCCGCGTACGACACGAGGAACTGCCCACCCGGGCTCCGGAACGCCGGCATCCGGTAGGCAATCGACTCCGTCGCGTCCGGCGCAGCGGCTCTGATCGTGTCCCGCAGACGCTGAAGCTCGGCGCGGCGGTCGTCCGGCAGCGCCGCGAGGTACTCCTCGACGGTGTCCGGGCTTGTCACGCGGCTGTCCTTCGCTGCCGAGGGGTCAGGACGTCGGCGGCGTCGACTCGAGCCGGCCGTCCTTCCGCGCGTAGTCCCAGGCGTCGATCGCCGGCGGCTCAACGCCGAGATTCGTGAGCGCGGTGCAGACCTGGCTTCGGTGGTCCGTTCCGTGGTGCAGGACCTGCGCGAGCCGGATCCCGACCGGTGCGCTGCTCGTCGAGCCGTCATCGCGGACTCGGACGAGGATGCGGTCCGGATCGAGGTCGGCTCCGAGCAGCGACGCCCATCCCGGTCCGTTCGCCTCGATGACGCGCCGCAGCGACTCGAGATCCATCTGCGCTTCCTGCTCGTCGCCGATCGCCTCGGTCCGCCCGCCGTCGAGGAGCGACAGGTACGACGCGTCGGCACCGACGAGATGGCGCATCGTCTCGATGATCGAGCCGTACGTCCCCGGCACCGGCGTCGCGAGCTGTTCGGGCGTGAGCGGCAAACACGCGTCGATCAGCCGAACCGTCGCCCAGACATGGTGGCCGAACGCATCGTCGAGCACGGATCGCGTCATGCCGGCACGGTACCGCAGACGTCCCGTCCTCACGTGGCGACGCTGTTGCGACCCGGCAGAGCCGCGGCTCGCGCGGTCAGCGGATCTCGGGCGCGGCGACCGGCTGGCTTCGGCGCGTCGCGCAAACAGCGGCAAGGAACACGGCGTAGGCGAGGAACACGCCGGCCGTGTTGAGAAT
>DASWSI010000015.1:0-8196 GCA_036402715.1 Candidatus Limnocylindrales bacterium | reverse complement strand
CGCCGAGCCCCAGGTGATCGCCCGTGACGTTCGTGACGACGGCGACGTCGTTCCGGTCGTAGCCGAGCCCCTCGCGGAGGATCCCGCCGCGCGCGACCTCGAAGACGGCCATGTCGACGGTCGGGTTCTGGAGGACCATCTGGGCCGACTTCGGGCCGGACATGTCGCCCTTCTTGATGAGCCGGCCGTCGATGACGATGCCGTCCGTCGACGTCATCCCGACCCGGCGACCCATGAGCTTCATGATGTGGGCGAGCATCCGGACGGTCGTCGTCTTGCCGTTCGTCCCGGTCACGGCGAGGATCGGGATTCGCGCCGCCGTACCGGGCGGGAAGAGCAGGTCGATGACCGGCTTCGCGACGTACTGCGGCTCACCCTCGGTCGGGTGGGTGTGCATCCGGAAGCCGGGCGCGGCATTGACCTCGACGATCCCGCCACCGGTCTCGCGCACGGGCGTCGCGATGTCCGGGCAGACGAAGTCGATGCCCGCGACGTCGAGGCCCACGATCAGCGCGGCCGTCTCGGCGATCTCGACGTTGTCGGGGTGCGCCTCGATCGTCCGGTCGATCGATGTCCCGCCCGTCGACATGTTGCCGGTGAGCGCGAGCTTGATCCGGGCTCCGGGCTCCGGGATGTCCGTCAGCGCCAATCCCTGCGCGGCGAGGAGCTCCTCGGCTGCAGCGTCCACCTTGATCCGCGTCAGAACCTTCTCGTGGCCGATCCCCCGCCGGGGGTCGAGGTTGGCGATGTCGACGAGCTGCCGAACCGTGTGCTCGCCGTCGCCGACGACACTCGCGGGAACACGCTCGGCGATGGCGGCGAGCTTGCCGCCGATGACGAGGCAGCGGTAGTCGTTCCCGGCGACATAGGTCTCGACGACGACGTCCCGCGACCGGCTCTGGGCGACGGCGCCGTGGAAGGCCTTCCGAACGTCGTCCTGTGACCGGAGGTCGAGATGCACGCCGCGACCGTGGTTGCCGTCGAGCGGCTTGACGACGCACGGAAAGCCGATCCGGCCCGCGGCCGCGACGGCCGCATCCTCCGTGTCGACGACCTCGGACTTGGGAACCGGCAGGCCGGCCGAATCGAGGAGGCGATTCGTCAGCCCCTTGTCCGAGGCGACGTCGACCGCGATCCCCGAGGTCCGTGACGTCATCGTCGCCCGCACGCGCTGCTGATGGACGCCCTGGCCGAGCTGGACGAGGGAGTGCCGGTCGAGGCGGATGTACGGGATGTCTCGACTGATCGCCTCGTCGATGATCGCCTGCGTCGACGGCCCGAAGGCCTGCCGCTCGGCGAGCAGGATCAGATTTTCGAGGGCGGCACCGAGATCGAACGCGTGGGCGGGATCGCTCGGCGCGACGAGGTGGTTGACGAGCCCGACGGCCATGCGGCCGGCCTCGATCCCCACGGCCTCCTCGCGGTACTCGTAGATGACGTTGTACCGGCCGGGCTCACCCGTCCCGCGGGTCTTGCCGTGACGAACATCCGTCCCGGCCAGGTTCTGGAACTCGAGCGCGATGTGCTCGGCGATGTGGCCGGCCCAGGTGCCCTCGCGGAGCCGGGTGATGAACCCGCCGCGACGCCCCAGCGAGCAGGCGTGGTCCTCGAGGCTCGGGAGCAGCGCGACGAGCGCGTCCGCGAAGCCCGGGATCAGGTTCGACGGGAAGTCCTCGAGCGGCCCGAGGTCCACGTACATCCGGACGACGGGCTCGCGGGCCCAGTAGTTCGGGCCGCGGAGGATCCGGGTCTCGAGAATCCGGAGGGTCGGCTCGGGGCGCGGGCCGGAGCGGCGCTCGACCATCCGGCGAACGGGAGCCGGCGGGGCGGCAGCGGCCCGCTTCCGGCGCGGCGCGGGGGCAGTCTGGGCCACGGTTCCTCCTCGTCGAGGGCGGCCCGCCGTCGGGCCGCTTCGGTCAGCTGGATGCAGCGGCGGCCTCGCCACCGCCCGGGAGGGCGTGCAGCGCCGGCGTCGCGATTCGGTGGCGGCGCCGGAGATCGAAACGGTACCCCGATGGCAGCGAGTGCAGAACGACGCCGCTGATCATCAGCGGCCGATGCCCCTTGATCTCCCAGGCGTCCGTCTCCGACGCGGCGCCGTCGACGACGGTGATGCTCCCGCGTCCGATGACCTCGAGGACGTGATCCGACCCGACGACACCCGCGGTGTCCTCGTCGACGCCGAGCCCGAGCAGGCTGGGATTCTGGGCGATGACGCTGAGCAGCCGGCCGAGCCGGTTGCGCTGCTGGAAGTGCTGGTCGACGATGACGCCCGGGAGGAGCCCGAGGCCGGCCGAGATCTGGGCCATTCGATGCTTCGGGGTCGCACCGGACGCACCGAAGGCGATCATGTGGCTGCTCATCGCGGACGCGCCGGCGGACGTCCCCGCGACGACGGCCCCGTGCCGGAACCGCTCGAGGATCGCGTCCGCGAGTCGCGTCCCACCGATCGTCGACGACAGCCGGAGCTGGTTGCCGCCGGTCAGGAAGATCGCGGTCGCGTCGCGAATCGCGAGCGCTGTCGTCTCGTCATTCGCCTGCGGCCGGGTGACGGCGTGGAGCGGCCGAACGCGACGGACGCCGAGGTCGCCGAAGACCTGCTTGTAGCGCTCCCCTGCCTCCGCGCCGAGCGACGAAGCCGTCGAGATCACCGCGATCGTCGCATCCGGCCCGCCCGCGAGCGAGACGAATCGATTGAGGATGACGCGGTCGCGGACCTTGTCCTCTGCGCCACCGATCACGATGACGGTGCCTTCCGTCAAGCCTGCTGAACCTCCGTACGCGTCACGAGAGGATACCCGCCACCGTGATCGTCGTTCGTGCGCGCTCCCTGATCGCGACCGGCCGCGTGCGAGAATGCCGGCGCGATGAGCGACGCTGACGTGTCGGGCCGGCGACGGAAGCGATCGCTGCCCGCACGGCCGGAGCTGTTCGACCGACCCACCCGTCGACGTGCCGGCGTCTTCCGGCGGGCGCTCCGCCGCGAGGCGTCGCGGCTTCGGGATCGCCGCCGGATTCTCGCGATGGCGCTCCTGATCGTCACGTTCGGGCTCGTCGCGGCCGGCATGATCGCGCGCGGCGACGCCGCCGGGGCGGATGCCCGCGCCTACTGGGCCGGCGTCCGGATCTGGATCAACGGCGGCGACCCGTACCACCCGACGGGGCCGTTCCTGCCGTATGTCTACGCCCCATGGATGCTGCCGCTCTTCGCCCCGTGGGCGCTCATGCCGTGGGACGTCGCGTGGTTCCTCTGGCGCGGGGCGACGATCCTGCTGCTCCTCTGGACGATCGACTGGGCCTACCGGCGGCGCCCGCTCGACACCGCGATCGTCGTCGCGATCCTCGCCTTCCCGATGGCCGCGAACCTCGACACCGGCAACATCACGCTGCTGCTCGCGATCGCGCTCTTCGGGGCGCAGTTCCTTCGGCCGCGGATGGCGGGATTCCTCTGGGGGCTCGCGACGTGGATGAAGTGGGCGCCCGCGCCGCTCTGGCTCGTGCTTCGGCCGCGCGCGCGGTTGTGGGGCCTCGGGTGGCTCGCCGCGTCGGCACTGCTGAGCCTCGCGACGCTGCCGCTCACGATCATCCAGCTGCACGTCCTGTTCGGGTTCGACCGGCCGGCGGTCCGGCTCGACTACCTCGTCCTGCTCTGGGCGCTCGTCCCGTGGCTCTACCGCCAGCCGGAGCCATTCGCCTGGCTGCGGCCGCGGTCGTGGCGCGGCTTCGCGACCCGGGCCGTGGCGCGGGCCCACGCGCTGTGGCTCGAGTGGCGCGCCGGGCCCGGGCAGGGATCCCCGCCCCGTCGGCGGGAGGTCTTCAGCCGCGTCCGGGCGTTCCTCGGCCTGCGAGCCTGACCTGGGTCATGTCGCGGGCGCGACCTCCTCGCGGAGCCGTTCGGGCGATCCTGCGCCGGCCGCCTCCCGATCCTCCCGCCGCCGCTCGTCGACGGGACGAAGGAGCAGCGCGCCGACACCGAACAGGACGACGGCCATGACGAGCGCCGCACGCGGCCCGGCCGCTGCCTCCGCCGGCCCACCGACGATGTCCATCAGCGTTCCGCCGATCGCGACCGCGAGCACGCCGGACGACGCGGTCGCGACGTTGCTCATGCCCATATACCGGCCGGACGACGCCTTCGGGATGATGTCCGTCATGAGCGCCCAGTCGACGGCGAGGAAGATCCCGGCGGAGATGCCGTACGTCGCGACGCCGACGTAGGCGACGAGAATCGACGGCGCCGCGGCGACGATCGCGAGGCCAACGGCTCCGATGACGCAGCTGCCGTAGATCACGGTCTTCCGGCCGACCCGATCGGACATGCGCGCCGACGGGACGACGGCGATGACGGTCCCGAGCGCGACGAGCCCGACCATGACGATGAACGCGCCACCCGTCTCCGACTCGGTCAGGCCCTGGGTTCGGTGGAGGTAGAACGTCGCGAGGTTCACGAGGACGCCGCCGGCCATGAGGATCGCGAGCCGCGATCCCACGAGCCAGATGAAGCTGTGCTCGCGGAGGATGTCCGTGCCCCATGCCTCGCCGGCGATCGAGCGCCAGCTTCGGCCGTTGCGCGCCTTCGGCGTCCGGCCCTCGTTGACCCGGATGAACACGACGAGCATCGTCACGAGCTCGATGACGCCGAGTGCGATGAGGCCCAGCTCGTACTGCCTGGTGCTGATCGCGATCGCGCCCACGGCAAAGCCCGTGACATTGCCGAGGATCTGGAACAGCCCGACGAGCGCGCTGGCGAGGCCCACCTGCTTCGCCGGCACGAGGTCCGGAACGTAGCCCTGGAACGGGCCCTGGGCGAAGTTCGAGCTGAACTGGAGCAGCGTGATGAACGCGCCGATCGCGAGCAGGTTGTTCGACAGCGCGATCCCGGCGAGGAACGCGACATCGAGCACGGAGCCGATGAGGATGTACGGCTTCCGCCGGCCCCAGCGGCTCGTCGTGTAGTCGCTGATCGAGCCGATCGTGGGCTGGACGATGACGGCGATGAGAGCGCCGCCGATCGTCGTCCAGAAGAGCGCCCGGCCCGCCTCACCCGGCCCCACGAGCCCGGTGAACTCGAGGCGGCCGCCGAGGATCGCCGTCAGCCCGGCGAAGATGGACGACAGGCCGAGCCAGTAGAGCGAGAGGTCGATGAGCTGGCGCTTCGGGAGCTCGCGAGTGGGCCGCGAAGCGGCGGCAGCGGGTTCAGGAGCGGCGGTCATCGGGATGCCCCCCACGCATTCCGCGAACGATTGGACGCCGCCATCCTACGCGACGCGAATCGGCGCACCAGCGGGATCGAGGGCGAGACGGCCGGCGAGGCGGACGATCCGTCGACTCGTGGCATCAGGGGCGACCAGCGTGAAGAGCGACCGGTCGAGCGAGTAGATCCCGGTCGAAGCGATCCCGATCCGCCCGAGGCGGAAGGTGAACATCGGGTTCTCCGTGTTGCCGGCATACGCATGCGGCGTTCCGTCCGCGGCGAGGACGGCGAGGTTCGCCTGGCCACCGAAGGTCTCATGAAGGCGGCACAGGAGGTCCGCCGGCCGGCGCGCCCCGTCCCACTCGTCCTCGAGCCACCGCTCGCCGACCTCCGTGTCGGCACGGCCGTGAAGCCGGCCGGCCGCGGCATATCCCCCGCGCCAGGTCCGGTAGTCGCGGAGATCGCCGTTGTGGCTGAAGACGAACCGGCCTCCGGGATCGAGGAAGGGCTGAGTGTCCGCGATCGTCAGCGTCGAGAGCCGCGACGGACGGCGGAGATGGACGAGCGCGCTCGTCGTCTCGACGGCACCGACGGCCTCGCGGCCCGGATCGTCGTTGAACGAACGGATGTCGCGGTACGTTTCGAGGCGCCCGTCGCTCGTCAGCCAGCCGGCTCCCCAGCCGAACCCGGCAAGCCCGAAGCGCTCGAGCCGCTCCGTGAACGGCCATAGCTCAGCGAGCCGGAACGGCTCCGGCGATCGGGCGACGTAGTGCTCGCACATGCGCCGCGATGATACGCGCCGTCATCTCGTGCTCGGCTGACAGCGCGGGCACCAGTACGTCGTTCGTGGCAGCTCGCCGCCGTGCTGCGTCGCCTCGATCAGCGTTCCGCACCGGGGGCACGGCCGGCCGGCGCGGCCGTAGACGGCCATCCGCGCGGGCCGCGAGCTCGCGGCGCTGGCGGTGAGGAGGCGACGCGCCGTCGCCACCAGCCGGGCAAGCGTCTCATCGTCGATGTCGCCGACCAGCGTGAACGGGCTGACGCGCTCCGCGAAGAGGGTCTCGTTCTTCCAGATGTTGCCGATCCCCGCGAGGGCGCGCTGGTCGAGGAGCGCCTCGGCGATCGACATCGGCGCGCGGGCGGGATGGCGAAGGCGCCGCAGCGCTTCGTTCGCGTCGAAACCCGCGTCGAGCAGGTCCGGCCCGAGCCGGCTCAACGACGGATGGAGCGACTCGGTGCGCTGCTCGAAGAGCTCGACGACGGGGGCATCGAAGCAGACCGCGACCGCGCCGGGCACCTCGAGGACGAGTCGCGCGCGGGACGGCGGACGCCGCCACGTCTCGCCCGGGCGGTAGCGGTGCCATGAGCCATTCATCCGAAGGTGCGTCCGGATCTCGAGCCCGTTGTCGAAGCGGATGAGCAGGTTCTTGCCGACCGAGTCGACCGCCGTGATCGTCGCCCCGACGACCCGCGCGACCTGCGGGCCAGGGGCTCGCGACCGAGCAGCCGTGACGGACCGACCGACGAGGTACGGACGCAGGCCCGCCGCGGTCCGGGCGAGGGTGTCTCCCTCCGGCATCAGCGGCCGCGAACCGCCGCGAGCGGCGGGAAGCCATCGACCGCGCCGGGGATCGGCCGCAGGACGAGGCCGCGGTAGCCGGCCGCGAAGCCGGCCGCGACGAGCGCCGCGCGATGGCTCGACTCGCCGACGGGCTGCCCGTCGATCTTGGTCACGACGAGCTCGCGAACCCGGCCGTCGCGGACGAGGTTCCGCAGGCCGTTGCACGCCGCCGCCGCGAGCTCGGGGTCGTCGAAGGCCGGCAGCGTCTGGAGCGATGAGCCGCCTCGATCGAGGTACAGCACCGCCTCCCCATCGACGACGACGACGTAGGCGCCCGCGGCCCGCTGGAAGGGACGGCGATCCGCATCGCCGCGCCGCGGCCATGCGATCGCGGCGCCATACGGGTTTGCCGGGTCAGCGGCCGCGAGGAGGTGGACACGCCGTCCGGCGGCGGATCCCGCCAGATCGCGCACGGAACGCAGCCGCTCGATCGCACCGGCGATCGCGAACTGCGCCGCCCCGAGGCCCTCGACGAAGTAGCCGCGCCGGATCCGGCCTGATTCCTCGAGCGCGCCGAAGATCGGGTAGACCGCGCTGAAGCCGCCCTCGATCCCTTCGGTGGCGACCGCTTCGCGGGTCACGATTCCGTGGCGGTCGAGCAGCGCGAGCGCGATCGCATGGAGCCGCTCCGTCGCCGCGACGCGGCCGTCCGGCGCGGCCCACGGCTCGACCAGCGACCATCGGCCGGCGGCTTCCGGCGGCCCCAGCGAGGTCAGGCGGCCAGGCCGGCGCCGA
This sequence comes from Candidatus Limnocylindrales bacterium, assembly GCA_036402715.1. GTDB lineage: Bacteria > Chloroflexota > Limnocylindria > Limnocylindrales > CSP1-4 > JACDAV01. The sequence continues at coordinate 646 of DASWSI010000015.1, read as the reverse complement.
GCGTCTCGCGCCGGCCGCTTCCATCGCAGCGCCCGAAGCGCCGCAAACGTGTCGTTCGTGACCTCGCCGGCCCACACGAGATCCCATAGCGCGTCCAGCACGTCGCGGTCAGTTCCGCCGCCCGCCGCGACGAAGATCTCGCGGTAGAACGAGGCGCCGCGGCGCGCGAGGTGAGCGCGAATCGCCTCGTGCCGAGGCGTCGACGGACGCTCGCCATCGAGCGGCGCAACCGGTCGGAGGATCTCCCGGCCCGGCCGCAGCAGCGCCACGCGGCCGTCGTCGCGCCCCAGGCTGCCGCGGCCGACCCACGCGACCTCGCCGAGCGCACCGAGCTCATCGAGGAGCCGTGGCTGGTAGCCCGGAACCCGTGCCGGAAGGACATCGCGCTCGAGCACCGAGGCGGGAATCGGCAGGCCGGCGAGCTGATCGACGACCTCCGCCAGCCGCTCGAGCGCCGCGGACCCGCGAAGTGGCGCGACGACGTCCGCCGCCGCGGCCACGCCCTGCCAGGCCGGCAGGAACCGCGCCAGCGCCGCGGGGTCGACCGGCTCCACCTCGCGCCGGAGCCGCGCGAGCGACCGCCGCCGAAGGAGCCGCAGGACCTCGGGATCGCACCACTCCCGCTCCGCGCCATCGGGCCGGAACT
>DASWSI010000014.1:0-5232 GCA_036402715.1 Candidatus Limnocylindrales bacterium | reverse complement strand
CCTGCCCGGTGCCGTCGGGACCGCCGTCGCCCCGAAGCCGCCCGTCACGAGGCCACCGGCAGCGTCCGGTACGCCGCGCGTCTCGAAGCCGGCGACCACGCACCGCGTCGCGACGAAGCCGAGGGTCGTCAAGCCGCAGCCGAAGCCCGCGCCGCCGGCCCCGAAGCCGGTCTCACCGTCGGGCGGCGGAACCGGATCGACGAGCGGCGGATCGATGCTCTGGCCGGTCATCGGCGGCGGCAACTACATCAGCCAGTACTTCCACACCGGGCACGGCGCGATCGACATCGCGGCGGCGTACGGCTCGACGGTCGTCGCGGCGCGGAGCGGCATCGTGACGTTCGCCGGCTGGAAGAACAACGGCGGTGGCTACCAGGTCTGGATCTCGCACGGATCGAACCTCTACACCACGTACAACCACATGTCGGCCGTCACGGTCGGGCAGGGCCAGAGCGTGGGCCGCGGGCAGCAGGTAGGGCGGATCGGCGCGACGGGCGACGCGACGGGACCCCACCTTCACTTCGAGGTCTGGCGCGGGCCGATCTGGAACGGCGGGACACGCGTCAACCCGCTGATCTACCTCTAGCCCTCGGGTTCCGCGCGCGGACTCCGTCCTCGCACGCGACTCGCCGCCGGACCCGACTTCGGCAAGAATCTACTTGCGTCTTTGCGCAAGCAGTGAGATAATCCCCGGGATGTTGGAGCAGATGGCGTCCACGGACGCCGAACGACTGCGCTACGCCGCGGTCGGTCGCGCGCTCGCGGATCCCAAGCGGCTGTGCGTCCTCGAGTCGCTCGCCGTCGGCGAGCTGTCCGTGCGGGACCTCTCCGTCCGGGTCGGCTGCCAGGTTCCCAACATGTCCCAGCACCTCGCGGTGCTTCGGAGTGCCGGCCTCGTCGTGACACGTCGCGACGGGAGCACGGTCTACTACCGCCTTGCGGACGACCGCGTTCTCGAGGCTTACCGACTCATCCAGACCATCGCCGGGTAGCGGCGAGACACGACGCACGTCCCGCCCTGCGGGAGAAAGGATCATCCATGGCCGAGATCAAGGTCGCGACGGACAGCAACTTCGAGGAGCTCGTCCTGAAGAACGACAAGCCGGTCGTCGTCGACTTCTGGGCGACGTGGTGCGGACCCTGCAAGATGGTCGCGCCGGAGATGGAGAAGCTGGCCGAGAAGTACGACGGCGCGGTCGACGTCGTCAAGGTCGACGTCGACGCCAACCCGCGCCTCTCGCAGACGTTCAATATCATGAGCATCCCGACGATCGCGTTCTTCCGCCCCGGCCAGCAGCCGATGGGTGTCGTGGGGTTCAAGCCGCTCGAGCAGCTCGAGCAGCAGTTCGGCCTCCCCCAGTACTCGGCGCCGAAGACGGACGTCACGCCCGCCTGACCCTCGTCAACGCGAACGGCCCCGGTCCACGACCGGGGCCGTTTTGATTCGCCCGAACGGGGTCACGTCCGGCGCTGGTCTCCGGCCGCGCGGCGGTACGCGCTTCCGAACCATGCGACTGCGCGATCGACGACGAGCTGATCGACATCGCGCGGGCTGAGGCTCACCCATTCGCCGCCACGCGATGACGGAGCGGTATCCGGCGTTCCGAGCGCGGCGCGCGCGACGATGGGGTCGAGCGCGAAATCGGCAGTCGCACCGCTGACGGCGGCGAACGGACGGCCCCGGACACGCCACTCCGTACCGCCGGCCGCGTCATATGCCTCGGCGTCGTCGAGCTCGCGCGCCGACTCCGCGAGCACCTCGCCGAGCGTCACTCCCCGGCGGCGCGGAGGACGGCGTCGAGGTCCTTCCGGTGGTCCTCGTAGTGCTCGAGCGTCTCCTCGAGGAACGTCTTGAGATTCGTCGGGTGCTTGACCCAGCGGCTCTCCGGGACGACGGTGAGATACCCGCGGAGCTCGCCGGAGACGGACGACAGCCGGCTCCGCACCTCGTCGAGGGGCAGGTCGCGCCATTCGTCGAGCATCTCGTCGTTCAGGCGGTCGCCCTTCGCGTCCCACTCCGCGCTGAGCCTGGCAATGCTCGGGCTCGTCTCGCCCACCGCGAGGTCCTTCGCGACGTTCAGCGCGAGCTGCTGCCAGCCCACGATGTGCGCGATCAGGTCCCGCCCCGACCAGCCGTGGGCGTCGGGGACCGGGCGGGTCAGCTGCTCGTCCGTCAGGCCCGCGAGCGCCTCGTACGGCCGGTAGGCATCGCGCTCGTCTTCGAGAAATGAGAGTGCATCGAGGTACATGCCGCCATCGTAATCGGTGCACGGCGGTGCGCGGCGGGGTCATCCCAGGTGGTAGCGTCGGCTCGTGAAGGTCACCCATGACCAGTTCCAGGCGACGGACCTCAGCCCGGCGCCCGGCGCGACGGGTGGCGCACCGCGCTCGCGCGCCGCGGCCGCGTCGGCGCGGCGCACCGAGGACCGCGCGGAGCCGCGGCGGGTCGGGATCGTCTTTGTCCACGGGATCGGCAACCAGCAGCCGGGCGAGACGTTCCTCGACTGGTCCGCGGCGATCGTCCGGATGCTGTCGGCGTGGCGCGCCGAGCAGGGCTTCGGCGTCGATCCGGTTGTCCGGTCCCAGTTCGCCTTCAACCCGGGTTCGCTGCCGTTCCTCGAGCTCGCGATCCCGGCGTTCGGTGACCGCGAGGCTGCCCGCTGGATCGTCACGGAGGCACTCTGGGCGGAGGCGATTCGGCCGCCGCGGCTCGACGTCGTGGCCGCGTATCTCCGCGATCGGCTCTGGACGATCGTGTCCGGGATCCAGTCGGGCTACCGGATGCGCGAGCCGAAATGGATCGAGCGCAAGATCGCGACGGCCGGGGCCGCGCGACTCATCGACGAGCCGTGGATCCAGGAGCGGCTGTCCGAGCTCGACCGACGCGGCTGGGGCTGGGTCCAGGCCGTCGATCGGCTGCAGCGGAGCTTCCTGACCCAGTGGCTGGTCGTCCTGCCCATCGTCGCGATCGGGACGCTGTTCCTCGCGATCTGGGCACCGTTGCGACGGATACCGATCGGGCCCCTCCGCGATCTCGCCGCGGCGCAGCTCGTCGACAGCTTCCTGACGGACTGGTTCGGTGACCTCCCCGTGCTCCTCGGCGACCCGGTCCAGGCCGCAAATGTCCGCGCCCGCATCGCTGAGCCGATCCGGGCGCTGACCGAGCAGGGCTGCGACAGCATCGTCGTCGTCAGCCACTCCGGCGGCGCGATCGTCTCGTTCGAAACGCTCCTCGACCGCGCGTACCTCGACAACGCCGAGCACGGAATCGTCGTCGACAAGCTCATCACCCACGGCGAGGGCCTCAAGCTCGGCTGGCGGCTCGAGAACGCGTACCGCCGCAACCTCGCGCGCGGCGACCGGCTGAGCGGCGACATCGGCGTCGCGCGTCCCGATCTGCGCTGGGTCGACGTCTGGGCGTCGTTCGATCCGGCTCCGGCCGGGCCGCTCGATCCCCCACCCGGCGTCGAGTTCGACGTCGCGACGACGGGCGAACCCGGCAGCACCGCGCGCGAGTCAGCTTCGGGCCGGCTGCGCGTCGAGAGCCGCCCGGTGACGAACCTCATGAGCCTCCGCGGCGACCACGGGGCGTACTGGGACAACGACGAGGGCTACCTCGTCCCGCTCCTTCGCCACATCGACGACCCGCGCGGCTGGGGCGACCGATCGCGGTTCTATGCGATGCGGCAGCTCCGCACGGTCCGGATCGAACGCCGCCGCCAGCGGGTTGCCGTCCTCGCGGCGTGGCGCTGGGTCGTGACGCTGTCGGCGATCGCGGCGATTCTGCTCGGTGGCCTCGCGTCCGGCGCGCCACGGATCGCGGGCGACACGCTCGTCGCGATCTGGAGCCGTGTTCCGGGCGGCGACATCGTCGGTGCGCCGGTCGGCGCGATCTGGGGCGCGATCGGGACGGTTCTCGCGGCGGTTGGAGCCACCGGGATGGCGACGTCGCTGCCCGCGGTCGGCATGGTCATTCTCGGGGCGGCGACGATCGCCGCGCTGTTCGCGGCCCTCGGCCAGATCGGCAACTGGGCGTGGGCGCGCTGGGATGCGCAGGAGCGAGCGGCCGCCCGGCTCGAGCACCTCCCCGCGCTCGACCGGACGTTCGCGGCATCTGCGGCGATCACGCTCGTCGCCGCGATCGTCGGGTTGCTAGGGGCCACGCTCCTCGCCGGCCGCGGCGGTGCCATGGCGGTCATCCTTGTCTTCGCGCTCGTCGGGGGCGCGGTCGCGTCCGGCGCCGTGGCCTCTCGGCGTACCGAGCGGGTGAAGGCGCGGCCGCACCGCGCGCGGGACGACGAGGACGCGGCGTCATCGGCGGCGCCTGCAGCGACCGCGTCGTCGCCGTCGGCAGCCGAGTCGCCGCCGGCCCGCGCGGAGTCCGCGCCGCCGGGACCGCCGGCCGCGGCGCCGATCGCTGATCCCACGGTGCCGCCCCGCGCCGCGCCGCCAGTCACGGCCGAGCCTCCTCGCGGCGTTCGGGCTGTGGCGCCCGCCGGCACCGCGCCCGCGCGCGCCACACCGGCACCGGCGCGCGCACCGGCGCCAGCCGCAGCGTCCTCGGCGGCGTCACCGCCCTCCGCGCGGACAGCCCGCAAGACGGCGCCGCCGGCGGCGGCGCCGCACCCCGGTTCGAAGCCGCGCGACGTCCGCCCTCGAACCGGACGCGGAGCGACGAGGCCGAACGAGGAGCCGAACCTCTAGCCGGCTGCAGCGTCCCGCGTTTCGCAGCCCGACGCGCGCCTAGACGGCGACCGGCTCCCGGTACTCCCCGAAGACCTCGCGGAGGACGCCGCACATCTCGCCAAGCGTTGCGTACGCGGCGGCCGCGCGGATGAAGTGCGGCATGAGGTTCTGATCGCTCGAGCCGGGTCGGCGAGCCGCCTCGCGCAGCCCCCCGAGCGCGGCCTCCACCGCCACGGCATCACGTTCACGCCGGGTCCGCTCGAGACGGGCCAGCTGGCGTTCCTCCGAACCGGCGGGAACCTGGAGCACCGGGACGCGGGTCTCCTCCGACTCGTCGACGTTCGCGTTGACACCGACGATCCGCCGCTCGCCCGCGTCGAACTCGCGCTGAAAGCGATATGCCGCGTCGGCGATCTCGCGCTGGGGGTAGCCCTCGGTGATGGCCTTGACCATCCCGCCGCGCCGATCGATCTCGTCGAGATAGCGCCAGACCTCGCGCTCCGTCTCGTTCGTCAGCGACTCGACGAACCACGAGCCGCCGAGCGG
>DASWSI010000013.1:0-9626 GCA_036402715.1 Candidatus Limnocylindrales bacterium | reverse complement strand
CGCGGTCCGCGACGAGGCGGAGGATCTCCGCCTCCGTGTCGGCGATCATCGCGGCCAGGTCGAGGTCGTTCGAGACGGACGTCATCGCGGGCAGTGTAGCGTCGCGAGGGCAAACGTGCGCGGTCGCGGTAGCCTGTTCGCAGCGCGGGGGAGTGGCGCCGCGGGGCTGCGGGGGCGGTGCGCAGGGCCCGGCAAGGGTGTACGGTCGAGCGGTGCCGCCGCCTCGTCGCTATTCGACCGACGCGATCGTCCTGTCCCGCTTCGATCTCGGTGAGGCGGACCGGGTCCTGACCCTCATCACGCCCGGGATCGGCAAGCTCAAGGCGAGTGCCAAGGGCATCCGCCGGCCGACGTCGCGGGTAGGGGGCAGCCTCGAGCCGTTCGCCGAGCTGAACGTCGCGCTGGCGCGTGGCCGGACGTTCGACGTGGTCACCCAGGTGAGCGTCGGGCATGCGTGGTTGAACCTCCGCGACTCGCTCGAGTCGACCGCGACCGCCTGGTACATCGCCGAGCTCGCCGACCGCTCGCTCGAGGAGCGCCACGCGGCGGAGCCGCTGTACGGCCTCCTCCGCCGTGCGTACGAGCTGCTCGACGCAGGGATGGCGCCGGGACGCGTCGCCCGCTGGTATGAGATGCACCTCGCGGACGAGCTCGGTGTTCGGCCGGAGGTCGACCGCTGCGTCGAATGCGACCGGATGCTCGAATCCGGCGAGGCGTTCCGCTGGGTCCCGCCGCTCGGTGGCGTCCTCTGCGAGCGCTGTCCGGGGCCGCCACGCGACCGAACGGGGCTATCGCTCGAGGGGCTGAAGCTCCTCAAGGCGTACCAGCGGCTCGACGTCGAGGCGCTTGCGACGCTGAGGCTCGCGGTCGCCGTCGAACGAGAGGTCGAGACGGCGATGCGCGAGTTCGTCCGCCACGCCCTCGAGCGCGAGGCCCGGTCGCTGGCGTTCCTCGACGAGGTTCGCGCCGGCGTCGCGCCCGTCGCTGTCGGGTGAGCGCGGACGGGCCTGCCGTCGTCACGCTCCGCGAGATCGCGGCCGAGGACCGGGAGGCCGTGGCGGCGCTGGCGGTTCGGCCGGACCAGGTTCGGTTCGTCGCGCCGAATCGATCCTCCTTTCGACACGCGGAGGAGGAGCCGGAGGGTCATCCGTGGCTGCGTGCCGTGTACGCCGGCGACCATCTCGTCGGGTTCGTCATGCTGTCCGACGACGTCGCCCCCGGCGATCCGGTCCATCCGTGGCGCTACTTCCTCTGGCGCCTGATGATCGACGCGCGGTACCAGGGACGCGGCTACGGCCGGGCGGCAGTCGAACTCGTCGTCGCGTACCTCCACAAACGACCGAACGCGAACGCGCTGTTCACGAGCTATGTGCCAGGCGAGGGGTCTCCGGCGGGCTTCTATGCGCGTCTGGGATTCGCGCCGACGGGCGAGGTCTTCGAGGAGGAGATCGTCCTCCGGCTCGCGCTCGACCGATGACGCGACGGCGCGCGATCGCCGCCGCTGCTGCCGCGGCCGGCCTCGCGGTCGGCGGAAGGATCGGGGCGGACTGGATGGTCGCCCGGCTCGAGCGGGCGCACAACCAGGTCCACCGAAAGCCGCCGTACCGCGCCTCGGACCGGGCGCTCGCGCTCCATGCCCGGCTCGACGTCGCCGACCTCCACGCCGACTCACTGCTCTGGGGCCGCGACCTCCTGCAGCGTTCGGAGCGTGGCCACGCCGACGTTCCGCGGCTCATCGAGGGCGGCGTCGCAATCGAGGGCTGGGCGGTCTGCACGCAGGTCCCGCGTCACGCGAACCTCGACCGCAACGACGACGGCTCGGATGACGTGCTGCTCCTCGCGATCGCCCAGCGGTGGCCGCCGCGGACGTGGCGCAGCCAGCTCGAGCGGGCACTCCACCACGCCGCGCGGGCGAAGGGGTTTGCCGATCGGTCCGGCGGCCGGCTGACGGTGATTCGCAGCGCGGACGACCTCGCCGCCTACCGGCTAAGGCGGGTCGTGGACCGCGACACGACGTCCGTGCTCCTCACGATCGAGGGTGCCCACGCACTCGACGGCGATCCCGCGAACGTCGAGCGCGTCGCCGACGCGGGGTTCCGGATGATCGCTCCGACGCACTTCTTCGACAACGACTTCGGCGGCTCCGCGCATGGCGTGGCGAAGGGCGGACTGACGGCCAAGGGACGTGAGATGGTCGAGCGGATGGAGGCGCGATCGGTGCTCGTCGATGTCGCCCATGCGTCGACCGCGACGGTCGACGACGTCCTCGCGATGGCTCGGCGACCGGTCGTCGCGTCGCACACCGGCGTGCTCGGCAGCTGGAGCTCCGTCCGCAATCTCGGCGACGCGCACCTTCGTGCGATCGCGGCCACGGGCGGGCTCATCGGGGTGGGCTTCTGGCCCGAGGTCACGGGCGGTGACGACGCCGCGGCGATCGTCCGCGGAATCCGGCACGCCGTCGGCGTCATGGGCGTCGAGCACGTCGCGCTCGGCTCGGATTTCGATGGCGCCGTACCGGTCCCGTTCGACGCGACGGGCTTCGTCCAGCTGACCGACGCGCTGCTCGAGGACGGGTTCGGCGACGCGGACATCGAGCGTGTCATGGGCGGCAACGTCCTCCGGCTGCTGGCGGAGAACCTGCCCGGGCGCTAGCATCGGGCCACCCCCGCGACCGTCCTTGCCAGGGCCGGCGCTCACTCCGGAGGTCCCGTGACCGTCTCCCCACCCACCGATACCGATGACGTCGCGCCCGCCGTCGCCGAGCTCGAGACGATCGTCTCGCTCTCGAAGCGCCGCGGCTTCGTCTTTCCGTCGAGCGAGATCTACGGCGGCATCAACGCCGTCTGGGACTACGGGCCGCTCGGCGTCGAGCTGAAGAACAACGTCAAGCGGGCGTGGTGGAAGGCGATGGTCCAGGAGCGGGACGACATCGTGGGCCTCGACGCCGGGATTCTCATGGCGCCGCAGGTCTGGGTGACGTCCGGTCACGTCGCGGAATTCAGCGACCCGATGGTCGAGTGTCAGACGGACCACCGCCGCTTCCGGGTCGACGAGCTGCCGGGCGCGGAGGACCTGTCACCGAAGGAGCTGCTGGACCCCGGGATCGTCGAACGGCTCGGGCTCAAGTGCCCCGTCGACGGCGGCCCGCTCTCCGCGCCTCGGCAGTTCAACCTCATGCTGAAGACGTACCTGGGGCCGGTCGAGGACGCGGCCGCGGTCGTCTACCTCCGCCCCGAGACGGCCCAGGGCATCTACGTCAACTTCAAGAACGTCCAGGCGACGTCGCGCAAGAAGCTGCCGTTCGGGATCGCCCAGATCGGCAAGGCGTTCCGGAACGAGATCAGCCCTGGCAACTTCGTCTTCCGGATGCGCGAGTTCGAGCAGATGGAGATGCAGTACTTCGTCCGCCCGGACGCGGCGGCGCAGATCTTCGACGAGTGGCTGCCGCGCCGGCGCGCGTGGTACGAGCGGTACGGCGTGACGCCGTCGCGGCTGCGCTTCCGCGAGCACCGGCCGGACGAGCTCGCGCACTACGCGAAGAAGGCCGTCGACGTCGAGTACCGCTTCCCGTTCGGCTGGAAGGAGCTCGAGGGGATCCACAATCGCGGCGACTTCGACCTCTCGAATCACGCCCGCGCCTCGGGCGAGAACCTCGAGTATTTCGACCCCGCGACCGAAGAGCACTTCATCCCGTTCATCGTCGAGACGTCCGCGGGCGGCGACCGAGCGCCGTTCACGTTCCTCATCGACGCGTATCGCGAGGAGGAGGTCAAGGGCGAGAAGCGCGTGTCGCTCGCGCTCCACCCGGACCTCGCGCCGTACAAGGTGGCGGTCCTGCCGCTGCTCAAGAAGCGGCCCGAGATCGTCTCGCTGTGCCGGGCGATCCTCGATGACCTGAAGCGCGACGTCATGGCGGTCTACGACGACACGGCCTCGATCGGCAAGCTCTATCGGCGCCAGGACGAGATCGGAACGCCGTGGTGCGTCACGGTCGACGTCGACTCGCTCGAGGACGGCGCGGTCACGGTGCGCGATCGCGATTCGATGACCCAGGAACGGGTCCCGGTGGCCGGCGTCAAGCGCGCGATTCTCGACCGGATGGAGGCGGCGCGACAGTAGGGAGCGGCCTGTCGCACCGCTGAAACGGCACGTCCCGGGAACGGGGCGCGAGGCGAATCCCGCGCCGGCCAGGCTCAGCGGATGGTCAACGAGCAGCCCCTCGGCCCCGATGACGAGGAATACCGCACCCCCGTCGTCACGCGTGATGTCGCCCCTCACGGCGACCCACTCGAGCCGGGCTCCGCGACCGCCGGTGAGAGCTCGCCGCCGTGGATCCTCGTCGGCGTCGTGCTGCTGGTCGTGTTCGCGGCGATCCTCGTCTACGCCGTGGTCATGCCGCTCGTGCGCTGAGTCGCGCGGGCGACCGCCGTCGCGCTACTCGTCGCTGACGACCGTCCCCGGCGCGTTCGTCGGGGCCTTGCCCTTCGGCCAGTAGAGCTCCTTCTTGACCTGGTGCTCGGGGAAGCCGCGGGCGAGGAGCGTCTCCTCGGCGGAGAGGATCATGTCCGGGTTGCCGCAGATGTAGGCGATCGCGTTGGCGGCCGTCAGGCGGAGCTCGTCGAGAACCGGCGCGAGGATGGATTCGACTCGACCCGTCCGCCCCGTCCAGCCCGTGTTCGCCGGATCGTCCGGGCGGGAGACGGTGGGGATGAACGTCACGGGGTAGGCGCCGGAAGCCTGCCAGCCTTCGACGATGTTGCGGTAGCCCAGGTCACGGGCATACGACACGCCGTTGAGGAAGACCGCGCGCCGCGGCCGTCCCTCGCGGAGCAGCGCCCGCATCATCGACACGAACGGCGCATTGCCCGTCCCCGAGCTGATGAAGACATGCGTCCGGTCATCGTCCGGCTCGAGCATGAACTTGCCCTTCGGGCCGATCATCCGCATCCGGTGGCCCACGGGGAGCCGCCACAGCAGCGGGGTGAACAGGCCGCCCTCGACGAGACGGACGTACATCTCGTAGCCCTCGTCGCCGGCGACCACGGGGTCCGATGCGATCGAGTACGGCCGCTGGACAAGGCGGCCGTCCGCGAAGACACCGATCGTCATGTACTGGCCGGAGACGAACGGCGTGGGGTCGCCGTCGAACCGAACCCAGAAGCGGGCGAGCGACTCGTGCTGGTCCTCGCGCCGAACGAGCGTCGCGTTGTACTGCGGCGCGGCGGGGTCGATGACCCGCTCGTCCGTCGCCAGGTCCGTCATGGGCGGGGTTCGTCCTCCTCGGCGGGTCGCGGCGGGAATGGTACCGCCCGGCAGGCATCGATCGAGGGACGGCGCTCGCGGCTCGCGGGCGGCTGCGAGCGCTGGTGCTTGCCCCCGAACGTCCCGGCGGTGCGTCGCCGCGACCGCTAGCTGAGCGTCGTCACCGTCGTCGTCGTGCCGCTGACCGTTACTCGCTCGGCGTGTCCGCCGATGGTGATCGTGACGGCGTAGCCCGAGGCCGTGATCGTGAGCCCCGTCACCGTCGCCGCCGGCGTTCCCGCGGCAGGCACGAGCAGCGTCAGGTACCGAGCCGACGTTCCCGTCCTGACGACCTCGACGACGGGGGCAGTGAGCTTCGATCCGTGGATGTACGACAGCCACCCCTGGACGGGCGACGTCGCTCCCTTGACGATCCGGCTCGACGACACCCCGATGAGCTGCCGGACGAGGACGTTGCCGTGGCCGTGCGTGGTCACGAACGAGTTCGTCGAGACGGCGGGTGCGGCGGTCTCGTCGAGATGCCACAGCTGCCGGAAGGTTCGGGTCGTCGAGGCCGTCGCGCGGTCCTCGACGAGGAGGTAGTTGAGCTTCCGGGAGAAGGTCACGTGTCGCTGCTGCGTGACGCCGGCAAAGCCCTCCGTCGAGAGCGTCGCATCGATCATCGTCGCGGTCTCGGCGTGACGGACCAGCGTCGTCGTCGCCGTGTTGCTCCACGAGAGCCCATCGACCGTCACGACGTTGTGCGCGGTTCGCCCCTTCATGAACGACCGGTACGGGTCGCTGTTGTAGCTCAGCTTTCCCGGGTCGATGAGCAGCCGCTGACCGTAGTCGTAGAACGTGATCGACGTGCCATCCGCGTGACCATGAATGAACGGCGCCGGTCCGAACCGAAGCGACATGTACGCCTCATCCGCGAATGGCCTCGTCTCACCCCAGCCCGACCGCGCGAAGATGAAGCCCGCGTTGTAGATGGCGTACGGCCGCGGCGGCTTGGGACCCGAAGCACCGCGCGTTGCCGCGAACTCCGCCCAGGTTCCGGGCCAGATCGGCGCCGGAGCGTAATCCGTGTCGCCGAGCTGCTCGAGGTTGCCGTTCGGAAGCGTGGCGTAGGCGAGGAAGTTCGGCATCAGGTCGAGCCGCGCGAACTCCGGCGCGACCGGGAGGCCGAGATCCGTCAGCCGCGCCTGCGCGAGCCGGTAGCGGGACAGGTTGTACGACTGGTACATCGCGGACTGCTCGTTGATCACGCCCTGCGTATCGATGCTGGTCCCGATCAGCGCGTTGATCCGCTGCGCGCCGAGCTCCTGCCAGTCGCCGCGGCCACGAACGACGCCGACCTCGATGAGCCCGATCGACTGGTTCAACGCGTGGTTCCCGACCTTCACGTAGAACGCCGGGTCCGCCAGCGTGACGCCGTGGAGGTCGAGCGCGGCCGTCATCCAGGGCCGGCCCGGGAAGTACGGCGCCGCGCACGCATACACTGCGGCCCGGAGCGCGGTCGAGTGGTCGTTCCACGCCCAGATCGACGGGCCGCCGGTGCGCGGGTTGTCGCTCGACCAGTCATGCAGAAGGAACTCGGCCTGGTCGTAGTAGCGCGGATCAGCCGTCAGGACCCACGCTTCGAGGAGCGTCGAGACCGCGCCGAGCGAATGGAACATGAACTGCCAGTTCCTGTCGCCGAACGGGTCCTCGGTCCACCTCGGGTTTGTCGCGACGAAGACCGCCGGCCAGGTTCCGAGCTGGTATTTCCCGGCGAGGAGGTCGTTTGCCCGCGCGATCGCCGGCTGGACGCCACGGCAGCGGCCGGGGAGCGCGGGCCGCGGAAGTCGCCGGCCGACCGGACGCGTCGTCGACGGGATCGGCGTCGGGGCGACAGGTTCGAGGCGCCCGAGCGGCAGACCGTCGACGTCCTGCCCCGGACCGCGCTCCGGCTGGACGGGCGGGGGGATGATCGGCCGTGGCCGGACTCCGACCGGGCGAGTCGTGGGTGCGACCGTTGGATCGGCGGCGAACGCGTCGGGCGCACCCGCGGCGGCTCCGGGCCCCGCGGGCAAGCCCGCGGCGGTCGTCCAGATCACTGCCCCGAGGGCGGCGCCGATCAGGCGGCCATGGAGCGTTCGACGCGAAGTCGGATGCATGCGGCCTCGGTGGCGTTGCTGCGGGTCGCGAGTCGGGGGGAGCGACAAGATGATCGATCGGTTCGGCCCGCGCAAGGGTCAAGGAAGCGACACGGCGCACGGCCGCGCCGGGGCTCTGGCGGGCCCCGAGGGGACCGGACGGTACAATCCGGCCGTCTCGACATTGTCCAGAGGCGACTCGGCCGCGGCCGGTCGCGCGATCGCAAGGAGCCCACTCCTGATGGCCGACACCCTCGTCCCCGGCGCCGCGCCTTCGGCCGCCGACCGCCCGCACAAGGCCGCGAAGCGGTACATCTACGCGTGGGGTGGCGGCCGGGCGGAAGGCAGCGCGCAGATGCGCGACCTGCTCGGTGGCAAGGGCGCGGGCCTCGCGGAGATGACGACCGCGGGGCTCCCGGTCCCGCCCGGCTTCACGATCACGACCGAGGCGTGCAACGACTACTTCGCGAGCGGCGAGAAGCTCCCGGACGGGCTGTGGGACGACGTCCTCGAGGCGGTTCGCGAGGTGGAGCGCGAGACGGGCAAGGGCTTCGGTGACCCGAAGAACCCCCTCCTCGTCAGCGTGCGGTCCGGCGCGAAGTTCTCGATGCCCGGGATGATGGACACGGTCCTCAACCTGGGGCTCAACGAGGAAACGCTCCAGGGCCTCGTCGCGCTGACCGGCAACGAGCGATTCGGGTGGGACGCGTACCGGCGCTTCATCCAGATGTTCGGCCGCATCGTCATGGGCGTGTCCGCCGAGCGGTTCGATCACGCACTGGACGAGGCGAAGTCCGCCCGCCGCGTCGAGCAGGACACCGAGCTCGACGCAGCCGCGCTCCGCGAGCTGACCGCGGAGTTCAAGACCATCGTCCGCGACGCGACCGGCCGCGACTTCCCGACGGATCCGCACGAGCAGCTCGACCTCGCGATCAAGGCCGTCTTCGGCAGCTGGTTCGGGCGCCGAGCGTTCGACTACCGCCGCGAGATGAAGATCGCCGACGATCTCGGGACGGCGGTCAACGTCGTGACGATGGTGTTCGGCAACATGGGCGACGACTCCGGGACCGGCGTCGCGTTCACCCGCGACCCGAACACGGGTGAGAAGGTGCTCTACGGCGAATACCTGACGAACGCCCAGGGCGAGGACGTCGTCGCCGGGATCCGGACGGCACCGAAGATCGCGCAGATGCGCGACGAGATGCCGGAGGTCTACGGCGAGTTCCAGCGGATCGGCGAGCGGCTCGAGAAGCATTACCGCGACGTCCAGGACCTCGAGTTCACGATCGAGCGCGGCCGCCTCTACATGCTTCAGACCCGTTCGGCGAAGCGGACCGCGGCCGCCGCCGTGAAGATCGCGGTCGACATGGTCGACGAGGGCGTCATCTCCAAGGCGGAGGCGATCAACCGGGTAGAGCCGGCCCATGTCGACCAGCTCCTTCGCGACCAGTTCGACCCGAACGCGCTCAAGGCCGCGACGCGCATCGCGAAGGGCCTCAACGCGTCGCCGGGCGCCGCCGTCGGCAAGGCCGTCTTCAACGCGGACCGCGCCGCCGAGCAGGCCGCGGCCGGCCAGCGCGTCGTCCTCGTCCGGATCGAGACGTCACCCGACGACTTCCACGGAATGGCCGCGGCACAGGGCATCCTCACCGCCCGCGGCGGCGCGACCTCGCACGCAGCGGTCGTTGCGCGACAGATCGGGAAGCCGTGCGTCGCGGGCGTCCACGAGCTCGTCATCGACTACGCGACGCGCCAGGCGACCGCCGGCAGCGTCACGTTCAGGGAAGGCGACGAGATCAGCGTCGACGGGTCCACCGGCGAGGTGTACCTCGGCGCGATCCCGACCGTGTCGGCACGGTTCGAGGACCAGCCGGAGCTCCAGAAGGTGCTCGGCTGGGCGGATGAGGTGCGACGCCTCCAGGTATGGACGAACGCCGACAAGCCCGAGGAGGCGGCGCAGGCCCGCGGGTACGGCGCGCAGGGGATCGGCCTCTGCCGGACGGAGCACATGTTCCGCGAGGGCGAGCGGCTGGACATCGTCCGCGACGCGATCCTCGTCGCGTTCCAGGCGACACGGGCGAAGGACCGCCGCGCCGCGAACCAGGAGCTTTCCGCGGACGACGAGTCCGCGATCTCGCGCTTCGACGCCGCGATGGCGAAGCTCGAGAAGCTCCAGCAGGGCGACTTCGAGGGCATCTTCAAGGCGATGAGCGGCCTCCCGGTCGTCGTCCGCCTCATCGACCCGCC
>DASWSI010000012.1:0-4032 GCA_036402715.1 Candidatus Limnocylindrales bacterium | reverse complement strand
CGCCGGTGGGCGCCCGGTCGCGACGTCGTCGGCGCCGTCGGGCCCGGTGCTCCTCGGGTACCTCGCCTACGGCCTGGCGGGTGCGCTCGCGACGCTCGGCGCGGCGTTCTTCCTGCTCGTTCGCCGCGGCGGCCGGGGACGCGGCCACTCGACGCCATCTGCGGACACCGGCCTGTGAACCGGCCCTTCGGGCGGCGCCGGGTGATGAGCGGGCGGCGACTCGGCGATCCGGTGGAGATTCACGGCGACCCGAATGCCCGTGCGGTCCGCGGCCGTCTCGCCGCCGTCTCGGTTCGGGCGTCGGTCGGTGCCGGAGCATGGGTGGGATTCGCGCTCGGGCTCGTCCTCGGTGCGCTCATCGGCGGCGCGGTCGTCTGGTTCGCGGGCGCGGTCCTCGACTGGCAGCGCGACCTGGCGTTCACGTTCGGTGTCGCGCGGCGCCTTCTCCCGTTCGGCGACCAGCTCGGGCTGCTCCGGGACGTCGGCGCGCGGTGGTGGCTCGTCGTTCCCGCGACGGGGCTGATCGTCGGCGCGATCGGCGCGCTCGTCGGCGCGCTCCTCGGTGGCATTCTCGCCGCGGCATACAACCGCTCGCCGCGCCACGCGCTCGTCGTCGTCGAGCTGCCGCGGCAGGTCTCGCCGGCGGCATCGGCCGTCGCGCAGCAAACCGAGCCGCCGCCGGCCGTGGCGACCGGTTCGGAGCCCGCGCCCGCCGAGCCCCGCGAACGACGGCGACGTCGTCCTGCCGCTGCTGCGACGGCCGGCTCGGGGTCCGGGAGCGCCCGGGACCCTGTGCTACACTCCCGCCTTCACGGCGCCGACCGAGAGGAGTAACGCTCCCACCGCCGGCCAGAGAACGCGGGCCACCGGCTGCAAGCCCGCGACGGCAGCGGAGCGCGAAGGTCGCTCGCGAGTCGTGCGGCTGACGCCCGATAGCGCGTCGAGAGGGCTCCGGAGCCCGACGTCGAGATGATCGACGATCGCCGGCAGCCGAACCAGCAGGTGGTACCACGACCCCGTTCGTCCGCTGGACGAAGCGGGGCGTTCTGTTTTTCGGAGGCGGAGATGACGGAGACGACGATCGGGTCGGCGCTGCCGAAGTCCTACCGGCCGGCCGACTTCGAGGGCGCGGTCTACGAGCGCTGGATTGCCGCGGACGTCTTCGCACCCGACGGCAAGGGCGCGACCGCGGACCCGGATGCGGAGCCGTTCGTCATCATCCAGCCGCCGCCGAACATCACCGGGTCGCTGCATCTCGGGCACGCGCAGCGCACGGCCGTCGAGGACCTGATGGTCCGCCACGCCCGGATGCTCGGCCGCCCGACGCTCTTCCTGCCGGGCCTCGACCACGCGTCGATCGCCGCCCAGTTCGTGCTCGACCGGATCATCGCCGGGGAAGGGGAGAGCCGGGCGTCGCTCGGGCGCGAGCGATACCTCGAGCGGATGCACCGGTTCATCGCGGAGACGCGCGACGTCATGCTCGGGCAGCAACGGCGCGTCGGCGGGTCGTTCGACTGGGGCCGCCTGCGATTCACGATGGACGACGTGTCGAGCCGGGCGGTGCGCGAGGCGTTCTCTCGCCTGTACCGCGACGGGCTCGCATACCGGACCGAGGCACTCGTCAACTGGTGCCCGGGCTGCCGGACGAGCGTCAGCGATCTCGAGGTGCTGCCGAAGCCGGAGACCGGCACGCTGTGGTTCGTCCGCTACCACCTGCTCGACGGCGGTGCGCCGGGGACCGAGACGATCACCGTCGCGACGACGAGGCCGGAGACGATCCTCGGCGACACGGCCGTTGCCGTTCACCCCGACGACCCTCGATACGCGGCGCTCGTCGGCCGGATGGTCCGCATCCCGTTCGTCGAGCGCGACGTGCCGATCATTGCGGACGAGGCGGTCGAGCGCGACTTCGGGACCGGCGCCGTGAAGATCACGCCCGCGCACGACCACGACGACTACGCGATGGGCCGCCGACACGACCTCGCGATGATCACGATCCTCGACGACGAGGCGCGCGTCACCGACCAGGGCGACGGCTACGCCGGCCTCGACCGGTACGAGGCGAGAAAGCGGATCGTCGCCGACCTCGAGGCGCGTGGCGACCTCGAGGGCTCGAAGCCGCACGAGATGGTCATCGGGCGGTGCCAGCGTTCGGACGACGTCATCGAGCCGCGTCTCAAGACGCAATGGTTCGTCCGGGCCGCGCCGCTCGCCGAGGCGGCGCTCGCGGCAACGCGCAGCGGCCGGACGCGGATCCTGCCCGAGCGATTCGAGAAGGTCTGGGAGCACTGGCTGACGAACATCCGCGACTGGAACGTGTCACGCCAGTTGTGGTGGGGCCACCGCATTCCCGCCTGGTACTGCCCTGACGGCCACGTGACGGTGTCCGCCGACGCGAACGGGCCGTCCGCCTGCGAGACATGCCGGCGGCCCGCCACGGAGCTGACCCAGGATCCGGACATCTTCGACACGTGGTTCAGCTCAGGCCTGTGGCCGTTCTCGACGCTCGGCTGGCCGGAGGACACCGCGGACCTGCGCCGCTACTACCCGACGTCCGTCATGGAGACGGGCCACGACATTCTCTTCTTCTGGGTCGCCCGGATGATGATGCTGGGCATCCATCTGACCGGACGCGAGCCGTTCCACACGGTCTACCTGTCGGGGCTGATTCGCGACGCGCAGGGCCAGCGGATGTCGAAGACGAAGGGCAACGTCGTCGACCCGCTTGCCGTGATGGAGGAGTCAGGAGCGGACGCCCTCCGCTTCGCGCTCATCCACGGTGCGACGCCGGGCATCGACCAGCGGTTCGGGGCGCAGAAGCTCGAGAACGCGCGGAACTTCGCGAACAAGCTCTGGAACGCCACGCGGTACGTCCTCGGCGCGCGGCCGGAGACGATTGCCGATGGCGCGACGCGACAGCCGCCCGATCGCTCCCGGCTCGGGCCGGCGGAGCGATGGATCCTGTCGCGCGCCGCCGCGACCACTGAGGCTGTCGACCGCGCGGTCGCCGACTACGCCTTCGGCGAGATGACGCGCGTCCTGTACGACGAGATCTGGGGCGAGTTCTGCGACTGGGGCCTCGAGCTGGCGAAGGTCCGGCTGGCCGATGCGTCGCTCGCGGCCGCCGACCGCGAGGCGACGTGGTGGACGCTCGTCGACGCGCTCGACACATATCTCCGGCTGCTGCATCCGGTCATGCCGTTCATCACCGAGGCACTCTGGGAGGCGCTGCCGCACCGCGAGACCGATCCCGAGCTGCTGATCGTCGCGCGCTGGCCCGGAATCCTCGACCGGGACGCGGAGGCGGAATCCGAGGTCGCGGCGATCGTCGATCTGGTCCGCGGGATTCGCAACGCGAGGTCCGAGGCGAAGATCGAGCCCGCGACGTGGCTGCCGGTCGACATCGCGATTCCGCAGCGGCTCGGTGCGACGTTCAGCGCGCTGCGTCCCGCGATCGAGCGGCTCGCCCACGCGCGACCGCTGACGCGGCACCTAACGTCGGAGGCGCTTCGGGCCGCAGCCGGCGATGGGGGACTGGCGGTGATCGCCGGCGATGTGGAGGCGGTCGTCGGGCGGGACCTGGGCGGCAGGGACGTTGACCGGCTCGACCGCGCCCGGGTCGAGAAGGAGCTTGCTGAGGCGCAGGCATTCCTCGCTGCCGCGCGCGAGCGGCTGTCGAACGCGTCGTTCCTCGCGAAGGCGCCCGAGGCGGTCGTGGCCGGTGCCCGCGCGCGCGAGGCGGAGCTGAGCGACGCGGTGGATCGGCTGACGGATCGGCTCGCCCGCGAAACGTAGGCGCGCCGCGCCCCGGTGTCGCCGTGGCCCCCGCGGGCCCCACGGCAGCGCCGCGCCTACCCGCCGTGCGTCGCTCGTGCTGGCAGTCTGAGTGTCGCGATCACGGGCCAGTGGTCCGACAGGTCGCCGGCCTCGCGGACGACGCGGCACGCCACCGCGTCGAGGCCGCGGACGAGGACGTGGTCGATCCGGTCCGAATCGCACGACGCACGTCGCCTGTCGCCCGGCGGCGTCCCG
>DASWSI010000011.1:0-3122 GCA_036402715.1 Candidatus Limnocylindrales bacterium | reverse complement strand
CGAGAGCCGGAGGGGCGCCGCGGCGACTACCGGTCCGCGGCGGCCGCCGGCGCGGAGCTGCGGCGAGCCGGGTTCGGGGCCGTCGAGACCGAGCCAGGCGAGCTCGTCCACCGCTTCGGGCTCGACGAATACGTGTCGTTCCTCGAGGAGTTCGACGAGGAGGACACGTTCGCGGGCCTCGCTCGCAAGACGCGGGACGATCTGCGGTCGGACCTCAAGAGGCGCCTTCGTCGACTACCTGAGGAGGCGTTCGACCTTCGCCTCCCGATCGTCACGGCGTCCGGCGACCGGCCGTGACCCCGGATCCGGCGCGCCGCCCAGCGGCGAAGCCGGGCGGCCGGTAAGCGGCTACTCCCCGCCGGAACCCTGGTCGGAGCCGCCGGCGGCCGCCGCTTCGGGCTCGGCGCCTTCGGCCGCAGCCGGTGCCTCGGCGACCGGAGCGGCCTCCTCGACGCGCGGCGCCAGGACGCGAGCGACCAGGTCATCGGGATCGGTCAGCAGCGTGGCATCCGTCGGGATCGGCAGGTCGCGAACGTGGATCGCCGCCTCGAAGTCGCGGAGGCCCGCGATCGAGTACTCGATCCGGCCCGGGAGGTGATCCGGAAGGGCGCGGATGCGGACCGTCTCCATCGCGTGGAGGAGCGTGCCGCCCTGGATCGTGATCGCCTCGGACTCGCCGACCGGATGCAGCGGAACGTCGACCGTCAGCTCCTCCGTCATCCGAACGAGGAAGAGGTCCACGTGCAGCGGCCGGCGATTGACCGGATGGAGCTGGACCTCGTGGACGAGGACGGGATCCGCCTTCTTGCCGCCGACGGAGAGGTCGACGAGGGCGTTGGCGCCGAGGTGCTTCCGCAGCAGCTCGAACTCGTGCGCGTCGAGCGTGACGTTCGACGAGTCGACGCCGTGGCCGTAGACAACGGCGGGCAGCTTGCCGGCCCGGCGGAGCTGGGCGACGGCCTTGCCGGTCGTCTGCCGCTCTTCGGCGGCCAACGTCAGGCGGTCAGGCGACATTTCGGGTGGACCTCGGCTGGCGGATGATTCGGGCTGCGGCGGGGCGGCCGACACTGGCCGCTGGCGCCCTGATGGAGCGAATACCGTACCACACGAGGCCGGACGGCCCGATCGGGACACCGGTGTAGCATCGGTTCGTGTCAGCCACGATCCTCATCGTCGAGGACGAGTTCGCGGTCGCCCGCGGGATCCAGTACGCGCTCCAGCAGGAGGGCTACCAGGTCGCGGTCGCGCGGTCCGGCGAAGAGGGGCTGGAGTTCGCGACGAACCAGGCGCCTGACCTCGTCGTGCTCGACGTCCGACTCCCCGGGATGGATGGGTTCGAGGTTCTCCGTCGCCTCCGGGCGACCGGGTCGAAGGCGCCCGTCCTTGTCCTGACCGCCCGCGACGACGAGGTCGACAAGGTCATCGGGCTTGAGCTCGGGGCCGACGACTACCTGACCAAGCCGTTCGGGCTGCGGGAGCTCATGAGCCGGATCAAGGCGCTCCTCCGGCGGGCGTACGGCGACCTTGCCGACGCGGCGGGCGGCCGGGTGATCCGGCATCGCGACCTCGTCATCGACCTCGAGCGCCGTCGCGTCCAGCGCGGCCCGCGCCGCATCGGGCTCACCCCGACGGAGTTCGAGATCCTTCGCCATCTCGCCACACGGCCGGGTCGCGTCTACACCCGCTCGGAGCTGCTCGAGCTCCTCCGCGACTACGAAGCGCTCGACCAGGACGAGAAGACGATCAACGTCCACGTCAGCCACCTCCGCGACAAGATCGAGGACGATCCAGCCGCGCCGACGTTCGTGCTGACCGTCCGGGGAGTCGGCTACGCGTTCGCCGAGCGCTGAGCGCGCCTCGCTTCGTGAGAGGCTGGCCGGAGCGGCACGGGACGCGGCGCCGTCGACGTTCCAGGCGCGCCTGACGCTCGCGTTCGTCGCGGTCGTGGCGCTGACCCTCCTGCTCGTCTCGCTGCTCGTCCTCAACCGGCTCGACGACTACTTCCTCCAGCAGCAGCGGGTCGATCTCGCCCGGCGCAGCCAGACGACGGCCGAATATGCCGCTGCCGCGGCGTACGACGCGACGGATGGGATTCGGCCCGTCGTCCGACCGGACAACGTCACCGATCCCGCCGTCCTCGCCTACCTCGGGACCGCCGGCCAGCATCACGTCGTCGCGGACCTCCTGGCCCAGGCCGAGGTCCGGATCCGGTTCGGGTCCGGCACGCCGGAGACCTTCGTCCCATCGGTCAACGGCACCGTCGACATCCCGCTCACGACGAAGCCCACGGCAAGCGAGTCCACGGAGCCGCTCGTCGCCGATCCCGTTCGCGTCGGCGTTCGGGGCGGCCTCTTCCCGTACGTCGTCGAGGTCCAGCTGTCGGACCCGTCGACGTTCCGCGCGACCGCGGTGTCGAATGTCGCCGGGCTCCTCGCCGCCATCGCGCTGCTCGCGCTCGGGCTGGCGGTGATCGTGGCGGCCGGCGTCGCGCGCCGGTTCACCTCGCCGCTCCGCCGGCTCACGGAAGCGACGCGCGCCCTCGCCGAGGGAGACCTTGCCCGCCGCGTCGCACCGGCCCATGTCACCGGTGGGTCGTCCGAGCTCACGGAGCTCGCCATCCAGTTCAATACGATGGCCGAGCGCCTCGAGGAGAGCGTGACCGCGACGCGCCGCGACCGCGACCGCGGCCGCGACTTCCTGGCGGATGTGTCGCACGAGCTCCGGACGCCGATCGCCGCTCTCCGCACGTTCAACGAGCTGCTCCGCGAGCAGGCGTCCGAGGATCCGGCGGCGCGAGCGGAGTTCCTCGAGTCCAGCGGCCAGCAGATCGAACGCCTCGACTGGCTGGCGCAGAACCTGCTCGAGCTGTCGAAGCTCGACTCGGGGCTCGTCATGCTCGACCTTCGGCCGGACGACCTCCGGGCCGCGGTCGAGTCCGCGGTCGAGCAGGCACGGGCGGCGGCGCGGCGTCGCGGCGTCGAGCTGACCGTCGCGGTTCCGAGCCGGCCGCTCCGCCTTCGGCACGACCCCCAACGGATCGGCCAGGTCGTGACGAACCTCGTCGGCAACGCCGTGAAGTTCACCCCGAAGGGCGGCTCGGTGGCGGTCGTCGTCCGCGCGGC
>DASWSI010000010.1:0-8465 GCA_036402715.1 Candidatus Limnocylindrales bacterium | reverse complement strand
TCGGATCGGGCCCGCCGGGCGCTGGCGGCTCCGCGAGGTGGTCGACGAGCGCGACGGCGACACCGGGGAGGTCATGGGGATCCGTGAGCACCGTCGCGTAGTCGGCGTGGTACGAGGCACCGAAGAACACCGCCTTGGCATCCGGTGCGACCCGTGTCAGCTCCGGTCCGGACCCGTGGCGGATCGTCGTGTGAGTCGCCTCGTCTGTCGGCTCGACCTCGTGGCGGTGCATGAGCGGGACGATGGCGACGGGCGGGCCATCCGCGGCGGCTGCGTCGACGACGACCACTGTCTGGTCGTGCGCGGATCCGGCGTAGGCGTCCCACCACGCGCGGTGGAAGGCCCACCGGGAGAAGGGCGTGGACCAGGGCGTGGCTCCTGCCAGGCGATCCCAGACGTCCGGCGGGACGCTGTCGAAGCTCCGTCGCTCTGCCCGGAGGGATCGCGCCGCCCCTCGTGCAGGCGCCCGATCCGGGCCGTCGTTCGCGGCTGCGGCGCTGTCAAGCCCTGGACAGGCAGGCTCCCTGGCGAGGGTCTGGGTCACGGGCCGAGGATAGCACCGAGGTCCTGAACTGCTTGCGCAGGCAACGGATCGGCGGGCGCCGCCGGCGCGGCCGGGGTGTCGATCAGCGAGGTGTCAGCTGCCGCAGGAGGCCCGGCGACACCATCGGCGACTGGGGCCCGAACAGCCGGCGGAACAGGAAGTATTCCGGCAGCGGCCGGTCGTCCGTGACCATCGGCCCGTCGCCCGCGAACGCCGCCACCTGGTCGCCCTGGATC
The DNA here is from genome assembly GCA_036402715.1 of Candidatus Limnocylindrales bacterium. Classification (GTDB taxonomy): domain Bacteria; phylum Chloroflexota; class Limnocylindria; order Limnocylindrales; family CSP1-4; genus JACDAV01. The sequence goes on along the minus strand of DASWSI010000010.1, from coordinate 7,685 downwards.
CAGACCGCCGCGTGGATCCTCGCGATCCAGCCGTCGACCGTCTTCTCCGGCGAGTCGTACGCGGAAGAGAGGTCGTCGAGGACCCCGGGGCGCTCGAGCGTCGCGCGCATCGCGTCGTCCTTGAGCGTGAGCGGCGCCTCGGACCCGACCATGAAGAAGCCGTATCCGCCCGGCCCGAAGGCGACGAGGACGTTCGGGAACACGGCGCGGAAGGTCCGGATGTGCGCCTTGAACTCGTCGATCGTCTGGCCGTACGGGACCCACTGCATCATCACGCCGCCGGGATTCAGGCGGCTTCGGCCGGCTCGGTAGTACTCGAGCGAGGAGATGACCGAGACGCCGGAGCTCTCGATCGGCGGCGGCGGGTCCGTGACGATGATGTCGTAGCGCCGGTCCGTGAGCTCCATGTAGTTTCGGCCGTCCGTGACGAGCACGCGGCCGTTCGGATTCGCGAACACGGCGTCGGCGTCCGGGTAGAAGTTCCGGAACATCTTCGGGACGGACGGGACGAGCTCGACGGCGTCCGTCCTGAGGCCCGCGATGAGCGCCGTCCGGAACGACGAGCCCATCCCGAACGCGACCGTGACCGCCGTCTTCGACTCCGGCCGGAGCATCACCGGGATGATCGGCATGAGCCTCGCGTCGACGGTCAGGATCGTCATCGAGGTGCCGGCGACCCACAGCTGCTGGCTCGACCCGATCCGTCCCGCCTGGACGGACGCGATCTCGTCCTCGGCCGATTGCGCGATCGTGCCGTCCGCCGCCGCAACGCGGGCCGCGGCGGGATCCACGACCACACCGGTCCGCGCGACGCTGACGGCGAGCACGGCGACGGTCACGATCCCGGCGGCAGCGAGGCCGAGGCGCAGCGTCGGAAGCCGGACGTACCGCGCCGCGAGGACGACGCCGGTGACAGCGTTGACGAGCGCGAGCGCGACGACGGCACTCGGCGAACCGATCGCCGGAATGACGACGAAGGGGATGACGAACGTGCCGCTGATGGCGCCAAGCGTGTTGGCGGCGAGGAGGCGGCCGGTGTTCGTGCCGACGCGGCCCTCGCGGTCGTCGAGGAGCCGCGACGCGGCCGGGAACGCGATCCCCATGACGATCGTCGCCGGCAGGACGACGAGGACGACCGTCTGGCGGAGCGCGGCGATGGCCTCGAGCGAGGCCACGGGGTCGACGAACACCGGATGGCCGATGACGTTCACGAGTCCGAGCATCGCCAGGATCGCGACGGCGATCTGCGCGCTCGCGAGCAGCGCAATCGGATTCCGGAGGCGGAGGCTGATCGCGCTGAAGACGATTGCACCGAACGCGATCCCCGTCAGGAAGATCGCGAGGATCGTCGTGAAGACGTACGTCGAGTTGCCGGTCCCCGAGGACAGGAGCCGCGTCCACAGGACCTGGTAGCCGAGCGAGGTCAGACCGGAGATGAACGCGACGACGAGCGCGAGACCCGGTCGGGACAGCCGGCGAGCCCGGGGATTCACGGACGCGGCGACGGGCGCGGCGTCGGCGTTCCGCGGGGCCGCGGGTGAGGCGCGGCCGTCCGCGCGGTCCAGCACCGGATCCGCGCGCGATGCCACGGGCAGCGGCGGCGTGGGGCTTCGCCGCTCGAGGACGAGCGCGAGGATGCCCGCCAGCGCCGAGCAGCCGGCTCCGACGAGCAGCGCCCCGGTCAGGCCGAGCAGCTCGATCAGCACGAGGCCGCTGACGAGCGTGCCGATGATCGCGCCGAACGTGTTCGCGGCGTAGAGATGCCCGAAGGCGCGGCTGAGGTGCTCGGAGCCGCGGCTGAGGTGCCGTGTCAGCGTCGGCAACGTCGCGCCCATCATCACCGTCGCTGGACCGAGTGCGAGCAGCGACAGGGCGAACCGGGTGAGCGCGAGCAGCTGCGGCTTCTCGGCGAGTGCGCCGTACGCGCCCCGGTACACCTCGTGGAGCAGCCCGAACGTCACCGGCGTGGCGATGACGACGACGACGAGCGCGATCTCGAGGAAGCCGTACAGCCGAAGCGGTGAGCGGACGCGATCCGCGAGCCGCCCGCCGACGATGCTGCCGATCGCCATCCCGCCGAAGAACCCGGTGAGGATCGCCGACACGGCCTGCGTGGTGTTCCCGAAGACGAGGACGAGCTGCCGCGCCCAGACCACTTCGTAGATCAGGCCGGCCGCGCCGGACAGCACGAAGATCAGGTAGATGGGGGCGGACCGGCGCATCACGAAAGCGTGGTTATCCGAGGTGCTCCGCGTACGGGGCCGAAGGGTGTGGGCGGGCCGAGGATAGCATCGGGGCAGCCCGGAAGATCTCGCGGCGCGGCCCGGGGGTCAGGCGCCATCCGGCTGCAGCTGGACCGTCGCGACGGCCCGTGCGCGTCGCCGATGCCAGGCGATCTCCGCCGCGGAGACGATGATCGCGACCGCCGGCACACCCGGGAACTGCCCCGCGAGGATCATCGCCGCGATCGGTGTCAGCGCGGGCATCGCGAGCGAGTTGTAGTAGTACTGGGTGGCCGGCCAGAAGACGGGGACGACCCACCACGCGGCGCGCTCGATGCCCACGTACCAGAGCGCGACGGCGGCAGGCGCGGCAAGGAGCGGGACCTGCCAGGCGCTGAGCCCGCCGTTCGTCTGCGACCCGAGCAGATGGAGCACGCGCGGCAGCTCGCCGAGGAACGTGCCCCACGGCGTGATCGGGACCGTGACGAGCGTCACGAGCGCGGCGACGACCAGTGCCCGGTACTGCCGCCGCAGGAGAAGGACCGGAGCGACGTACGCCTTGACGATCGGCGCGAGCCACGCGGCGCCCGAGAGGACGAGCGGCATGAGGATCACGTGCGGGTTGGCGTTGTAGAGCCCGTCGACGAGCGGCGGAAATGCGAGCCACCAGAGCGGCATTCGAAGCCGTCGGAGCGCCCACGCGGTGGCGCCAACGCCCAGGGCGATGAGGGCGACGACGGCGACGTTCTCGGGAACGAGCGCGAACGGCGCCATGGCGAGCAGCATCGGTGGTGGTGCCGCAAAGAAGGCACCCGCGAGCTGCACCTGCCAGGGGTCGCCACCCGCGAGCCACGCAACCGTCGCCGCCCGATACAGACGGCCGTCGAAGCCGATTGTCGTGATCGGGACGATGGAGACGAGCCGCATCGCCGACAGCGCAACGAACCAGACCGGGACACCGAATCGCGCGAACGTCGACCAGACGAACGCGAGGTCGAGGCCGGCGGCGCCGCGGCCGTCAGTCGTCGCGTTCGACGGCGAGCGGCGGTTCAAAACTTGTCCGTCCAATAGACGCCGCCGAGGTTCACGACCACACCGAAGGCGATGAGGACGCGCCACGGCCACCCGATCCTCCCTGCGCGCGCCGCGGCGAAGCCCGCCAGGACGAAGAGGAACGGGATCGAGTCGAGGAAATATCGGTAGCTGTACTGAAGCCAGCCGCCGCCGTAGTAGAGGAGCGTCGGGACGAGCACGGCGGCGGCCGCGCCGAGGAGGAGCCACGACGTCCTCGAGCGCCAGTCCGCGAACGCGGCGAGCAGCAGTGCCGGGCTCGTCAGGAACACGGACATGCCGAGCCCGTCGGGCTTGAAGAACGGTGCGTCCGGGATCTGCGTGGGCATGTGGAGGAACAGGTAATCGATGTTCATGCCGACGTGGGCGAGGCTGAACAGCCCCTGCTGGCGCTGCGCCTCGAGCCACTCGGGCAGCGCGGCGAGACCGTAGCCGGACTCGAGCGGCGACCCGAACCGGACGGCGTTGTACCAGAGGAAGAACGCGAGGGCGGGGACGACGCCGGCGGCGAGGAGAGCCCACGCCCGAACCGCGGACGGCCACCGCGACGGTGACCCCGCGCGGGTGTGCGACGGACGCGCGTCCGCCCCACGGGGGTCCGACGCAAGGCCGGGATCGAGCAGCAGCGCGTAGAACGGGATCGCGAACGCGAGCGGCGCGCGGGTCAGGAACGCGGCCCCGGCAAGCAGGCCGATCACCAGCGCGCGGCGGCGGCCGAACAGCTCGAGGAGGCAGCCGAGCGTCAGGATCGTCGCGACGATCTGCCCCGTATGCCAGACGCCACCTCGCGTCGTGACCCACCAGAGCGGCGTGCTGAATCCGAACAGGACCATGAGCCAGGTTCTGTCAGTCCACCGCCGGACGCCGACTCGGCCAAGGAGCATCCACGCGAGACCAACCGCGCCAGCGGCGAGGACCGCGTTGACGACCGGCTCGAGGACGTCGGCCTGGACCGCGCCGACGACGGCGACGAGCGGCGCGAGCGCGAGGGCCGGGAACGGCGCGAACGGAACGTAATACCGGCCACCGACATCGATGACGTCGTACGGGCCCGGTCGGAAGTCCAGCCACGTCCGGCCGTGGAGGAACGCATCCGCCAGGTAGAAGAAGTCGCCGCGACCGGCATCGAAGTTGTGGTCGCTGAGCCAGTAGATGACGGCCGCGATCACGACGATCCCGAGGCCGATCACCGTGTCACGAGAGATTCTCGCCGTCACCGCGAGGTCACCCCGCGAATTCGACCCGCGGGGCAAGCTGCGGTACCCGCCGAATCCCGACTCCCAGGAGCGCCACGATCGTGCACGCGAACGCGAGCGGATACGTCGCTGCCGGGCTCACGGAGATGAGGGCGCTCGACGTCGCGAGCGGGATCGCGACCGCCCACCAGTGCCCGCGCGCGACGAGCCAGGCGACCGGCAGGAGCAGCAGCATCGCGTAGTGGTCCCACAGCACCGGCGACAGAAGCTGGCTCGCCACGACGACGACGAGATACGAGGCCTCCGCGGTCGCGCGCCGCGCCGCCACCGCGACCGCGATCGCGACGACGACCGATACGGTTGTCTGGACGAGCGCCGCCGCGGCGTCTGGGGCACCCAGCTGATAGGCGATCGCTCCGGGCGTGAAGTTGTGCGGGGTCGTGATCGGGTCGGCGACGTTGCGCAGGAGAGCCAGGTAATCCGGCCAGATGTGCGGCCCGCCGGCGAGCGCTGTTGCCGCGACGGTCGCACCCGCGAGCGCGACGACGCCAACGAGAACCGCACGCACCCGGCCCGTCCCCATCGCCCAGACGAGCACGAGCCCCGGCTGCAGCTTGATGGCGGCGCCCGCGGCGGCCGCGAGCCCGAGCGGCCCCGGCCGGTCCATCCAGCGCCACCCGGCGGCAAAGAGCAGGAACAGCAGCGGGCCGACCTGGCCGAGCTTGATGGCGTAGGCGAACGGCCACGACAGCCCCGCGAGGAGGATCACGAGCCACCGAACGGTTCGGGGCACCGGCATGATGGCGACACCGGCGCCGAACGCGACGAGCAGCAGACCGGTCCACAGCCAGGTGGCCGCGCCGGCGTCGAGCAGCCCGAAGGGCAGCACCGCGAGGAGGAACGGCGGCGGGTAGTAGAAGATTCCGAAGGCGCCCGCCTGCTGCACCGTGACGTCGTACAGCTGGCCGCCGGTCAGGACCCGGCGCGCCGCGTCGTAGTAGGCGAGGAAGTCGAATCCCAGGGAGCCCGCCCGCGCGGCCGACGCCACGATCGCGCCGACGACGACCGCGAACGTCAACAGCGCGGCGAAGGGGAGCGCGAGGAGGCCGAGACGCGCGACCCGCCCGCCGGCCTCAGCCGTCCGTCGCATCCTGCGGCCCGTTCTCACGAAGGTCGGCGACCGCGCCGACGCCGCGATGGATCAGCGGGATGCGAAAGAGGTCCCAGGCGACCCGGAGCGCGAGCGAGGCCCTCGCCTGCATCCGCGACCCGCGCCGGTCGCTCCATCGGATCGGAACGATCGCGAGCCGATAGCCACGCCGCCGGGCGAGGTAGATCAGCTCGACGTCGAAGACGATGCTGTCGATCCGCTGCCGCGGGAAGAGGTCGCGCGCCGCGGCGCGAGTGAACCCCTTGAAGCCACATTGCGTGTCCTGGACGGGGCCCACGACCCAGATCGACGCCAGGAGGTGGAACGCCTTGCCGAGGAGGCGGCGGTATGGGGGCTGGGTCGCGCGCATGTCCGAGCCGTCCGGCTGGATCCGGCTCCCGACGGCGACGTCCGCCGTGCCGAGCGCCGCGAGCATCAGCGGAAGCTGGTCGGGCGGTGTCGCCATGTCCGCATCGGCGAAGACGATGACATCGCCGGTCGCCGCGAGCATCCCGGCACGGACCGCCGCGCCCTTGCCACCGTGCGGCACCGAAAGGACCGTCAGTGGGGACCCGCCCGCACTGCCCGCCGTGGCCGCCTCCGGCCGCGCCCGGACGAGGTCCACCGTCCCGTCCGTGCTCCCGTCGTCGACGACGAGGACGTCGAGGCCCGTCGAAACGGCGGGCTGGCGCTCGAGGTACGTGTAGAGCTCGTCGAGCGCGGCCCCGAGGCGTCCCTCTTCGTTGTACGCCGGCAGGACGAGCGTCACGCGACGGGTCGTCACGCCGCGACACGCGCGGCGGGCGGGGCTGCTGTCGAGGCCATGACCGCCCTCGGCCGACTGATGCGTACTGCCGCGAGGACGAGCGCGACCGAAACCCAGATCAGTGGCGTGACGGCGATCGCGACGACGCCGACGATGGCGGCAACGAGCACAAGCGCACCGACCTGTCGTCGGTCACGCACGGGAATCGCCGTGGCCGGCGCGTCCGCGCGCAGGACTGCCGCGACGGCGAAGGGCATGAGCACGACCGGGTAGTGATACCACGTCACGGGCAGCGTAAACAGCGATGCTGCGGCGGCCCACCCGAGGCTCTCGACCGGGTCGCGAACAAGACGCGCAGCGCCGGCCGTGACGACGAGCGCCGCGATCGAAACGCCGACCTGGATGAGCCGGACGAGACCCGCGTCGACGTTCAGGAGGAGCGCCACCTGCGCGGTCGGTCCCGCGTTGCGAGGGTCGATGACGTCCGCGTTCATCCCCGCTCTCACGACCGCGAGGTAGTCGCGCCAGGGATCGAGGCCGCCGATGACGAGGCTCGCGGCGACGATCGCGATGGCGACAACGGCCGCGACCGCGGCGATACGGCGCTCCGGCCTGCCGTGCACGAGGAACCACAGCCCGAGCGATGCGGGGTGAAGCTTCGCGATTGCGGCGACGGCGAGCGCTGCGCCACCGGTCACGGCACCGGGCGCACTGGGCCGGAGCACCGCGATCAGCAGGAGGCCGTAGAGCGCCGGGAACCAGACGTCGGCATTGCCGAACAGCATGGCGACGGCGTAGGGAAACACGAACGGCGCCGTCGCGACAATCGGAAGCGCGACGCGCGACGGGGCCGCGACGCCAATCCGACGAGCAACCGCGACGCCGACCGCGGCGAATGCCGCGGTCGCCGCGATGGCCCACGCGACGAGGACGGCGGCGCTCGGCACGCCGGAGATGAGGCTGAGGAGCTGCGCGACCGGCGGCGGGTACGAGTAGAAGAGGCTTTCGGCCTGGACGACGGCGCCACCGATCAGCGCGGGGTCGTACGGAGAGTTCCCGACCGCGACGCGCCGGCCCGCCTCGAGCAGCAGCTCGAGATCAAAGCCGGCCGTCGGGGGCGTCGTCGCGAGCATGTGCGAGGCGAGGACGGCGAGGTACCCCCAGCCCACGAGGCCGACGACGATCCACAACGCCGTCCTGGCGGCCGCCGGAACCGCGACCGCCGGACGCGCGACGGCGTGACTCACGTCCCCGCCTCGTCCGGACCGCGAACCGCGGCG
>DASWSI010000009.1:0-1946 GCA_036402715.1 Candidatus Limnocylindrales bacterium | reverse complement strand
CGGATCGGCAGATCGGCGGCCGTCATCGTCGTGTGGATGGCATGTACGAAGGATGACGGAACCGGCCCAACCGACGGGCGTGGTCGAGGGGCCGCCTACGACGGGTCGGCGGCGATCGCTGCGGGATCCGGGAGAATGCCGCCGCCACGAAGCGCCGGCTCGAAGAGATCCCCGTGGAGCTCGATCCGGCGGAGCGCGTCCGTCGGCCGAAAGAGGAGGCGCCCGGCGTCACCGGTTGCGGCGGCCTGCTCGACCTCACGCCATGTGACCGGCATCGAGACGAGCGGCCACGGCGTCGCTCGAAGTGAATATGGCGCGACCGTCGACCGCGATTCGTCGTTCTGGACCCAGTCGATGAACACGCGCCCGGCTCGGTCCGCGCGCGTCACGCGGTCGATGACCAGCTGCGGCTCGCGGCTCGCGAGGAGGCGCGCGAGCGCACGGGCGACCGCCTTCGTCGCGCCGAAGGTGTAGCCGGGCCGGAGCGGGGCGAAGACGTGCATCCCGACGGACCCGGAGGTCTTGACGACCGAATCGAGCCCGTGGCCGGCCAGGACGTCGCGCAGCGCGAGCGCCACGCGCGAGCACGCGACGAGCGAGGCGGGCGGACCGGGATCGAGATCGAGGACGAGCGCTGTCGGCTCCGCCGGCAGATCCGCCCGGCCGATGAACGGGTGGACCTCGATCGTCCCGAGGTTGGCGACCCACACGAGCGACGCCTCGTCCTCGATCCGGCAGTAGCTGAGCGTCTCGCCGCCGCGGCCGGTCACGTCCTGGGTCGACACCCACGGGGGGCGCCCGCGGCAGTTCGCCTGGTACCAGCCCGGGCCGTCGACGCCTTCGGGAAAGCGTCGGAGCGTGATCCCGCGGCCCCGAAGGTGCGGGAGGATCGTCGGGGCGACAGCGCGGTAGTAGTCGATCATCTCGCCTTTCGTGAAGCCGGTCGCGGGCCAGAGGACGCGAGCCGGGTTCGACAGCCGAACGACACGGCCACCGATCTCGACCTCGGTGTCGTCCGGCGACGTCGCGCGGGGCGGCGGCACGCCGGGCTCCGCGGGCGGCGCCTCGGGCGGCGTCGCCGTGGGCCGACCGTCCGCCGACGGCCGGCCGATCTCGGATGCCCTCATGCGAGCGCGAGGACGTCGGCGAGCTCGGACGGATCCACCTCGATCTGCTCGATCCGGCAGCTCGCGGCGTCACGGTCGGGGCGCCACCGACGGAACCTCGCCGGGTGCCGAAACCGGTCGACGTCGACCTGGTCGAAGCCCACCTCGAGGACCCGTTCGGGGCGCATCGGGATCCAGTCGTGCTCCATGTCCGGGGTCCAGCGCGACGCGGAGCCCTTGAGGCGCCCGAGTGCGCTCCGGCCGATGAGGAACCCGTCGCGCCACGGATGCTCCTCGAGCGGGATGACGAGCGGCGCCAGCTCGCGCAGGAGCGAATCGCGGTCGCCACCGGGCAGCTGGGTCACGACCCCGACGTGTCGAAGGGCGTCGTCGTGGTCGTACAGCGCGAGGAGCAGCGAGCTGATCGCCGGCCGGTCCGCCAGCAACCGAACCCCCGCGAGGACGCAGTCCGCCGTTCGCTCGTGCTTGACCTTGACCATCGTGCGGCGCCCCGGCTCGTACCGGATGTCCTCGCCTTTCGCGACGATCCCGTCGACGCCCGCGCCACGGAACTGGGCGAACCAGCGCGCGGCCGTATCGGCGTCACGTGTCGCCGGCGTCAGGAACATCGGCGGCCGCGCGCCGGCGAAGACCGTCTCGAGGCGGGCGCGCCGCTCCCGGAACGGGCGGCCCGTCAGGTCCTCGCCACCGACCGCGAGGAGATCGAACGCGACGTACGCCGCCGGCATCTCACGACGGAGCCGCTCGACGCGCGACGCCGACGGGTGGAGCCGTCCCATGAGCGCCGCGAAGTCGAAGCCGCCACCGGCGGCGTCAGGA
>DASWSI010000008.1:0-3443 GCA_036402715.1 Candidatus Limnocylindrales bacterium | reverse complement strand
CCGCGGGAGCCCGGGCCGTCCCCGGGCGTCAGCGCCGCGACGTACGCATCGAGGCGCGCCGCGTTCCAGCGGCGGACTGCGCCATCGAACGCGTGCGCCCCGGGCCCGACGGCCTCGCAGGAACGGCGGTCCCAGTAGACGACGTTGTGGCGGCTCTCGTGACCGGGCCGCGCCCAGTTGCTGATCTCGTAGCCGCGCCAGCCATCGACCGCGAGGCGATGGGTCGCGTGGTGGTACTGGGCGGCCGCTCGATCCTCGTCCTGCTCGGTGCGAGCCGTCTCGCGCCATCGCCTCGCGCCGGCGACGGTCGGCAGGTGGTCGCCGCCGGCGGTCGTGAGCCCCTCGGCGTCCGGGTCGTCGAGCGTCAGGGCGTAGAGCGAGAGATGGTCCGGCGCGGTTGCGAGCGCGGCCTCGAGCGTGTCCATCCACGTCGCGATGTCCGCGCCCGGGATGTCGTAGAGCAGGTCGAGATTCACGGAGCCAATCCCCGCCTCGCGTGCGCCCGCGACGGCGTCGACGACATCCGCTGGCGCGTGGCGCCGCCCGAGCCGGCGCAGCTCCTCCGCCGACAGGCTCTGCGCACCGAACGAGATGCGGTTCACGCCGGCGGCTCGGAGCGCACCGGCATCACCGCGCTCATCCGGACCGGGGTTCGATTCGAGCGTCACCTCGGCGTCGGCGCTGACGCCGTATCGCGCCGCGATCAGCGCCAGCAGCCCGGCGATCGCGTCCGGCGGGAGGAGCGACGGCGTGCCGCCGCCGAGGTAGACGGAATCGAGGGGCGGCCGGGCGGCGGATCCTGGCTCCCCGAATCGCTCGTCGAGGACGTCGGCTCGCAAGGCCAGCTCGGCCTCCACCGCGCCGACGAACGCGGCGACGCGGTTGCGCGGGCCGCGCGCCGCGGCTCCCGCGTAGACGACGAAGTCGCAGTACGGGCACAGCGAGACACAGAACGGGACGTGGACGTAGAGGGCGACGGGCGCCGTCGCGGTGCCGGCCCTGCCGCCGGTCGCTGCCGGGGCCCCGTCGCGGGCGGCTTCGGCGAGCGCCGCCGCGGTCGCGTCGGGAACGGCGACGGCCACCGCGCTCAGTCCTGCCGGCTGCCGATCGGGCGCCAGCCGTCCGGTGTCCGGCGCCGCCGCTCGATGTCCTCTGACTCGCGACCGCGCAACGCGACCTGGCCGGCGTGCCCGGTGCAGAGGAAGACGGAGAAGCGCGTGACGGCATGGCCGAGGAAGGCTGCCGCGATTCCTCCGGTCGCTGTCGTGAGCCATCCGCCGGCGAGCCCGATGAGCAGCGCGAGCACGAGCATGTACCGGTCGCGGCCGGGCGCCCCCAGCCGCGTCGAAAGCGCGTAGACGAGGGCCTGGATGATGTTTGCGGCGGATGGATTCAGCCCCGTCCCGAGGAGGACGCCGAACAGGACCCCGCGGTACGTTGCCTCGTCGATGAACGCCGTCGCGATCGAGTTGACGAGCGCGCCCGGATACGACGGCACGTCCGGGAGGCGGAAGTGGTGGTACCGGAGCCAGGCGAACACGACCGCCTGCGCCGCACCGATGATCCCGAACACGATCCCGCCGGCGAGGGCCGCGAGACGGTCGCCGGAGCCGAGGAACAGGTCCCGCTGCGGCGCGGGGTGGACGTACAGGATCGCGACGACGAGCCCGATCCCCATGACGTACCACGCGACGCGACGACGGAGCGAGGGCGCGCGACCGTCGCGGGTCGCCTCGTCATATTCGGCCGCACCGAACCGCTCGGCGTCGAGCCGCAGCATGACGAGGAGCAGCACGAGCCCGACGGTGATCAGCGTCCGCAGGCTGCCGACGAGCTCGCTGTCCATCCCCGCCTCCGCGCCTCAGCCCGCCGGCACTGCCGACGGGCGGCCGGTCAAGACTCCCCCATCCGGAGCATCGCGAGAAAGGCTTCCTGCGGAATCTCGACGGACCCGACCCGCTTCATCCGCTGCTTGCCTTCCTTCTGCTTCTCGAGCAGCTTCCGCTTTCGCGTGATGTCGCCACCGTAGCACTTGGCAATGACGTTCTTTCGCATCGCCCGGACGGTTTCGCGGGCGATGACGTTCGATCCGATCGCAGCCTGGATCGGGACCTCGAACATCTGCCGCGGGATGAGCTCCTTGAGCTTGTCGGTGAGGGTCCGCCCGATCGACTGGGCCTTGTCGCGATGGACGATGAGGGACAGCGCATCGACCGGCTCGCCGTTGACGAGGATGTCGACCTTGACGAGGTTGGCGGCCCGGTAGCCGAGCTCCTCGTAGTCCATCGACGCGTAACCCTGGCTCCGGCTCTTCAGGGCGTCGAAGTAGTCGACGATCAGCTCGGCGAGCGGGATCTCGAAGTGGAGGACGACCCGCTTGGGGTCGAGGTACTCCATGTTCATGAACGTCCCGCGCCGGTTCGTCGTGAGCTCCATGAGCGGCCCGATGTACTGGCTCGGCGTGACGACGGAGAGCTTCACCCACGGCTCGAGGAGCTCCTCGATGTCGGTCGGGTTCGGGAGAAGGGCGGGGTTGTCGATGGCGATCTCGCCGCGACCGAGCGTCCGGACGACGTGGTACTCGACCGATGGCGCCGATGCGATCAGCGCAAGGTCGAACTCGCGCTCGAGCCGCTCCTGGACGATCTCCATGTGGAGCAAACCGAGGAATCCGCAGCGGAACCCGAAGCCCAGGGCGACGGAGCTCTCCGGCTCGTAGGTGAACGACGCGTCGTTGAGGTGCAGCTTCTCGAGCGCCTCCCGAAGGAGCGGGTAGTCCTCGCCGCTCACCGGGTAGATCCCGGCGAAGACGAGGCTCTTGGCCTCCTGGTAGCCGGGGAGCGGCTCCGCCGCGGGGCGCGCGACGGCCGTCACGGTGTCGCCGACCTGCGCGTCACGGACGCTCTTCAGCCCGGTCGCGACGTACCCGACCTCGCCGGCGACGAGCTGCCGAACCGGCACGAGCTGCGGCCGGAAGACGCCCATCTCGAGCGGCTCGGCCTCGGCGCCGCTCGCCATCAGGCGGATTCGGTCGTGCTGGCGGAGCGTCCCCGACGCGAGCCGGACGTAGACGACGACGCCCTTGTACGCGTCGTAGTGGCTGTCGAAGATCAGGCCCTTCAACGGCGCGGCGGGATCGCCCTTCGGTGGCGGGATCCGGGCGACGATCGCCTCGAGGATCTCGGGCACGCCGGTGCCGTCCTTGGCGGACGCGAGGATGACCTCCTCGCGCGGGATCGCGAGGACGTTCTCGAGCTCGTCGATGATCGTGTCGGGATCGGCGGACGGCAGGTCGATCTTGTTGAGGACGGGGATCAGCGTCAGGCCCTCGCGGACCGCGAGATGCACGTTGGCGAGCGTCTGGGCCTCGATCCCCTGGGTCGCGTCGACGACGAGGATCGCGCCCTCGCAGGCCTGGAGGCTGTGGCTGACCTCGTACGCGA
>DASWSI010000007.1:0-3091 GCA_036402715.1 Candidatus Limnocylindrales bacterium | reverse complement strand
GAACATGCTCGTGACGGCGGTCGCGCCCGTGACGATCGTCGGGTCACCGATGCTCAGCGGCAGGCGCGCCGGACGCGCCCCGAACACTCCCGCCTCGTAGACGAGCTCGAGGTCCGGTGCGACGGTCCGCTTGGCGAGATTGACGGCGATGTTCGGCAGCCCGACTCCCACGAAGCAGACGCGCTGCCCCGCGAGCTCCCGCGCGGCGGCGACGATCATCATCTCGGACTTCGTGAACGCCGAGCCGAGGCCGTCCGAAGTCACGCCGCCGGGACCTCGTCGAGCGATGCGAACACCGTCTTCCCGAGTCGCCGCGCCGTCGCGACCATCCGGTCTGCGCCCTCCGACGCGCCCCCGATCCGGAGGCACCCATCGCATCGAGCAAGAACGGCCTCCGCGATCGGGTGGAAGATCGCGTGATCCGCGTCGGCGTCCCCCGCCGCTTCGGCCGCCTCGATGAGCGGCAGCGCGAACCACTCGCCCATCACCGGCAGGTGCCCCGCGTGCCAGAGCGCGAGCGCCGTCGACGTCATCGCGTCGATGTTCGCCTGGATTCGCGCCGGGTCACCGTCTGTGCCCGAGCGATACGGGCCCGCCACGAGGATCATCAGCGAGCCCATCAGCGGTAGTCGCCGTAGTCGACCACGCCGGATGGCGCCGAACCGGGCCGCAGAGAAGCTACCCGTTCGGTGCCGAGCTTCTCGACGTACGCCGGCCGGCCGTCGAGCTCGTAGACCCAGTCGCGCAGCCATGCCTGTGTCGCGTCCTCGTCGCGCGAGATGGGATCCCAGTCGAGGTAGAACCGGTTGTCGCGGTCGTACGCGCCCTGGACGTACGAGGGATGCGCTCCGAACGGCTCGACGACCACCGCGTCGACGATGAGCCCTGGGATCACGGTCCGATTCGGGTCCGCGCGAATGACCGTCTCGGGGACGAGCTCCTCCACGACGACGATCACGCGCTCCGCCGCGAACGCGGCCTCCTTCTGGCAGCCGAGCAGCCCCCAGACCTGCGTGTTGCCGTTCTCGTCGGCCCGCTGCGCATGCACGACGGTGACGTCCGGCCGAAGCGGCGGGACGGCGTAGACGGTGCCGTCGCCGTACGGCGATTCGACCGGCCGAATGAGCGGATTCGCCTTCGGCATGTCCGTCTCGAAGTAGCTCCGCAGCGGGAAGAACGGCATGTTCGACGCGCCGGCGGTGTACCGCCCGACCATCCCGAAGTGCGAGTACTCCTCGAGCTCGAGCGCCGGCTCGCCGGACGCCGCGACGGGCGCCGCCTCGATGCGCCGGCGGATTGCGTTCAGCCCACCGACACCCGGATTGCCGAGCCACGAGAAGATCAGCTTCCGCGCCACGCCGCCGGCGACCATCTGGTCGTAGATCAGGTCCGGGGTCAGCCGCGCCAGCGTGAGGTCCCGCTTCTTCTGCCGGATGATCTCGTGGCCCGCAGCGAACGAGATGAGGTGCGTGAAGCCCTCGATCGCGACCGTGTCCCCATCGCGGACGAGATCCGCGACCGCGTCCCGCATGGACGCGACCTTCGAGGTCATCCCCCGGCTTCGACGCCCGTGATCGCCCCCGCGGCGACGGCTTCCGCGTAGACCTCCCGGGGAGCGGCCGCGACGTCGGCCACGGCAGCCGCGAAGAGCCGCAGCGCGGTCTCCATCTCGGTCTCGGTGACGGTCAGCGCCGGCGACATCCGAACCGACGACTTGCCGCATTCGAGGACGAGCAGCCCGCGCTGGAAGGCGGCCCACTGGACCTCCTCGGCGTGGTCCGCGGTGTCGAACTCGATCCCGATCATCAGCCCCTTGCCGCGAACGTCCGTCACGAGCCCGGGGTAGCGGATGAGCAGCGGCTCGAGGCCCGCGACTGCCTGGTCGCCGCGTCGTCGGGCGTTGTCGACGAGGCCGCTCTCGAGCAGCTCGATCGTCGCGAGCGCCGCGGCGCAGGCAACCGGATTCCCGCCGTACGTCGAACCGTGTGCGCCGGGACCCCAGCGCTCGAGGAGCTCCGCACGGGCGACGAGCGCACCGAGCGGCATCCCGCTCGCGATGCCCTTCGCCGTGAGGAGGATGTCCGGCTTCACGCCCCAGTGGTCGACAGCCCACATCTTCCCGGTCCGACCGGCGCCGGACTGGATCTCGTCGGCGATGAGGAGGATCCCGTGGCGATCGCAGATGTCGCGGAGCCCCTCGAGGAAGCCGTCCTCGGGGACGATGTACCCGCCTTCGCCCTGGATCGGCTCGACGATGATCGCGGCGACCTCGTTGGCCGGAGCGAGTCGATCGAACAGGACCTCGTCGAACCAGCGCAGGTCCGCGACCTTGCCGAACGGCGCGTGGAAGATCCCGGGGAGCAGGGGCCCGAACCCGGCGTGGTACTTCGCCTTCGACGCCGTC
The DNA here is from genome assembly GCA_036402715.1 of Candidatus Limnocylindrales bacterium. Lineage (GTDB taxonomy): Bacteria > Chloroflexota > Limnocylindria > Limnocylindrales > CSP1-4 > JACDAV01. Next base: position 687 of record DASWSI010000007.1, on the reverse strand, counting down.
AGGCTGACCGAACCGTACGTCCGGCCGTGGAACGCACCCAGGAACGCGACGATGTACGGCCGCTTCGTCGCCAGTCGGGCGAGCTTGATCGCCGCCTCGACGACCTCCGTCCCGCTGTTGCCGAGATAGGCGCGTGCGGGCCCGTCGATCGGAGAGATCCGGGCGAGCTCGCGGCAGACCTTCGGGTAGATCGGGAGGTAGAAGTCCGAGGCGCTGAAGTGGATCAGCTCCGCAGCCTGCTCCTTGATCGCCCCCACAACCGCCGGATGCGAATGGCCGGTCGAGGTGACCGCGATCCCGGCCGCGAAGTCCAGGAAGAGGTTGCCGTCGATGTCCTCGACCGTCAGCCCCTCGCCCCGGACGGGGACGATCGGGTAAGCCCGCGGAAGGCTGGGCGAGGTCCACTTCTCGTCGAACTCGATGTGCGCGCGAGCCTTGGGGCCGGGCACCTCGGTGATGAGATCAGGGACCGGCCGGGAGCCGGCGAGCCGTGACGGAGACTCGGCCAAGGAACACCTCGAACGCATAGAAATGATGCAGGCTGGATACGCCAGCCGAGTATATCCGGTGACCGTCGGGTCCCGGAACCCCCGGTGCCGAACGCGACGCCGCCGGTTCCGGTGCGGCCGAGCGCCGCGGCCGGAGCGGCGCCCTTCGGCCGCTCGTCGCGAGCGCCGCCCCCGCGCC
>DASWSI010000006.1:0-3809 GCA_036402715.1 Candidatus Limnocylindrales bacterium | reverse complement strand
CTGGGCCTCTGCCTGGGCCTCCAGTGCGCCGTCATCGAGTTCGCCCGCGACGTGATCGGGACCGGCGATGCGAATTCGACGGAGTTCGACATGTTCACGGACAACCCCGTCATCGACTTCATGCCGGACCAGCGCGAGCTCGAGGACAAGGGCGGGACGATGCGGCTCGGCCTCTACCCTGCTCGCCTGACGCCCGGGTCCAAGGCCGCCGCGGTCTACGGCGACGAGGTCATCTACGAGCGGCACCGCCACCGCTTCGAGGTCAACAACCGGTATCGCCAGACGCTCGAGGCCGCAGGGATGCTCCTCTCCGGCCAGTCGCCGGACGGCCGGCTCGTCGAGATCGTCGAGCTCAAGGACCACCCGTGGTTCGTGGCCTCGCAGTTCCACCCCGAGTTCAAGTCGCGGCCGGAGCGTCCGCACCCGCTGTTCGACGGCTTCATCACGACGGCGATCGCGCTTCGGGACGGTCGGGAGCCGGTGCTCCACGCACCCGCGGCCACGACAACCGAGGCCGCGCCGGCGGCGAAGTCGACGGCCGGCGTCGACGGTGCCGCCCCGTCCCCGGCAGCCACGGATCCCGAGGCCGCCCGAGCCTCGTAGGTCGTCGGCGGGCGCGCTCGCCGCGCGGCCCCGGCGGGCTTGTCGCGCGCCGCGTGCCGTCCATCGCCGATACCCGTCTGTGATGCGAGCGCGGGCTTCGGCAGGCCTTCCGTTCGGCCCGCAGGTCAATGCTCGGCAGTGCCGGCCGATGCCTCCGGTCGTGTCGCGCGGCCCGCATCGCCTCGCGGCGTAGAATCCCGGCCCTGCCCCTTCGCCACCTGGAGCCAGCCTGATGAAGATCTTTCTCGACACCGCCGACATCGAAGAGATTCGGACGGCACAGCGCTGGGGCGTCCTCGATGGCGTCACCACCAACCCGAGCCTCTACGCCAAGGTGGGCGGGAGCTACGAGGAGATCCTCCAGGAGATCTGCAAGATCACGAGCGGGCCGGTGTCGGCCGAGGTCGTGGCCGCGGACGTCGACGGGATGCTCCGCGAGGGCCGCGCGTTCGCCAAGCTCGCCCCGAACATCGTCGTCAAGGTCCCGATGAGCGAAGAGGGACTCGAGGCGATGTCGCGGTTCGCGGACGAGGGGATCAAGACGAACTGCACCCTCATCTTCACCGCCAACCAGGGCCTGCTCGCCGCGAAGGCCGGAGCGAGCCTCATCTCGCCGTTCGTCGGCCGCCTCGACGACATCAACCAGGACGGGATGATCGTCATCCGCGAGCTGGCCGAGATCTTCGCCCTGCACGAGATCGACGCGGAGATCCTCTCGGCCTCGATCCGCAATCCGCTCCATGTCACGCAGTCGGCGCTCGCGGGCGCGCACATCGCGACGCTCCCGATGAAGGTGCTCCAGCAGATGGTCCGCCATCCGCTCACGGACAAGGGCATCACGACCTTCCGGGCGGACTGGGACAAGGCGCGCCAGGCGGCGAACGAAAAGAACGGGACGCCGAAGTCCGAAGCCGCTGCGACGGCGACGAAGCCCGGGGCGTAATCGGGCAAGCGGCGGCGGCGTCGAACGCCGGCGGCCCGTCAGCCGCGGGCGGTCAGATCCAGGCGCCGCTCCGCATGACGCGCCGAACGACGAGGTCGTCCGACAGCTCGACGACGTCGGCTCGCTGACCGACAGCCAGTCGTCCGCGATCCTCGACCCCGAGCATCGCGAGCGGATTGCGGCTCGCCGCCGCAATCGCGGCCGGCAGCGCCGCGCCGTTCCGGACGAGGTTCCGAACCGCCGTATCGAGCGCGATCACTGACCCGGCCAGCGTCCCGCTACCGACGAGCGAGCAGCGCTCGCCGTGGACCTCGATCTCGAGCCCGGCGATCGTGATTCGGCCGTCGCCCATGCCCGCGAGCGCGAGCGCGTCGCTGACGAGGAGGAGCCGATCGACGGGCTTCGTCCGGGTCACGATCGGCCAGAGCGACCGGTCGACATGCTGGCCGTCCGCGATGAGCTCGACGTAGACGTCGTCCCGCGTCAGCGCCGCGACCGCGACGCCCGGGGCGCGATGCTCGATCCCCGACATCGCGTTGAAGAGGTGGGTCGTCGTGGTGCCGCCGGCGTCGTAGCCCGCCAACGCCGTCGCGAGGTCTGCCGCTGAGTGCCCGATCGAGACCCGCACCCCGTGCTCGCGGAACCAGGCGATGAGCTCGAGGCCGCCGGGGATCTCCGGCGCGACGGTCGTCAGCCGGAAGCCGTCGAGGAGCGGCTCGAGCTCGGCGCGCGGGACGTCCGCCGGGACGGCGAGGAACGCCGGGTTGTGCGCCCCCTTGCGTGCCGGGGCGATGAACGGACCCTCGATGTTGAACCCGAGAGGGTCGGCGCCGTCCGCCGGGGCGTGCGGCATCCAGCCACGGACCTCGTCGGCGAACGCGCGCAGCACCGGGAACGGGTTCGTGACGCCCGTCGGCAGGAACGACGTGACGCCGTGCCTGAGGAGGGCACGGGCCATTCCGTCGAGGTCGCTCGCCGGACCCATCGCGTCGTGACCGCCCCATCCGTGGACGTGGACGTCGACGAAGCCCGGGGTGATGTACGGCACGTCGGTCGAGGCTGCGCCGCTGGTGTCCGCCTCCGCCTCGACGGCGACGTCGGTGATCCAGCCGCCGTCGATCTGCAGCCGCCCGACGACGACGCGGTCGTCGAGGACGAGGCGGCCTCGAACGTCGAGTCGTGCCGTCATCGCGCGACCGGCGCAGGGGCCGCGCTCTCGGGACGCGCCGCGGCCATCTCCGCCCCGTGGACCGCGGCCCCGATCGCGCCCGCCCACGTCCCCAGCTCCGCCGTCACGATCTCGACCTCCTCGAGGCGCGTCATCCGGACCCGCCGCTTGACCTCCGCCCGCGCCTCGTCGAGCAGCAGGTCGCTCGACGCGGCGATTCCGCCGCCGATGACGACGCGGTCCGGGGTGATGAGCGCGACCATGTTCGCGATCCCGATCCCCAGGTAGCGGCCGACGCGCTGCAGCCCCTCGAGCGCGGTCGCGTCGCCGCGGCGTGCCCGTTCGAAGGCCTCCTCCGCGGTCGCGGTTCCGCAGGCTGCCGCGATCCGGTCGGCGCGGGTGAATGCCTCGAGGCAGCCGCGGTTCCCGCAGTTGCAGTCCGGCCCGTCGGGATCGATCGTGTGGTGGCCGATCTCCCCGGCCGACCCGTCGTGGCCGTGGTGGACCTTGCCGTCGACCGCAATGACGCCGCCGACCCCGGTCCCCAGCGTCAGCCCGACCATCGAGGACGCGCCGCGCCCCGCTCCAAGGCGCAGCTCCGCGAGCCCGAAGGCGCGGGCGTCATTGATGAGCGCGACCGGGATGCCGAGCGCCTCGGAGACCGGAATGGCGACGGGATATCCGTCCCACGGCCCGGGGACGTTGACGAGCAGCCGCGTGACGCCGGCCACGGGGTCGTAGAGGCCCGGAATGCCGATCCCGGCCGTCGTGATGGGGGGCGCGGCGCGGAGCGCGCCTCCGGGGCTGCCGGCCGCGGCGCCGTCGCCGTCGCCCCCGCTCGCCACCGCCGGCCATCGCTCGATCGCCGCGCGCCCCACCTCGGACAGCTGCGGGACGATCGCGTCGGGGCCGCCCGATCTCGTCGGGACCTGGCCGCGGTCGAGCACGTCCCAGTCGTCACCGCGGTGCTCGACGACGGTCCATTTCAGGTTCGTCCCGCCGAGGTCGAGGCCGAGATGCCGCGTCACGCGACCAGGGTCGGCGGCCGCGCCCGCGTCGTTCGCCACCACCCGCTCAGGCGTCGCCGCTGACGCG
>DASWSI010000005.1:0-3566 GCA_036402715.1 Candidatus Limnocylindrales bacterium | reverse complement strand
TGCCGGCGTCGCGGGAGTCACGATTCTCGGGGTCATGGGCGAGGCCGCCGAGCTCGCGGAGGCCGAGCGTGACGAGGTGCTCGCGGCGGTCGTCGATGCCGCGGGGGATCTGCCGGTCGTCCTCGGCATCAGCGCGCCGTCGGCGGCGCTCATCGCCGACCGGTCTCGCGCGGCGGTCGCGAGCGGCGCGCGGGCCGTGATGGTGAGCCCGGCGCGGGACGTGCCCCTCGACGCGGCGGTCGAAGCCGCCGCGTCGGGCGGTCTCCCGATCGTCGTCCAGGACTATCCGGCGGGCTCCGGCGTCGCGGTCACCGCCGCGGAGCTCGCGGCCGTGGCGGCGAATCGCCTCGTCGCGGGGATCAAGGCCGAAGCGCCACCCACGTCGTCCGTCATCGCGGACCTCCGCCGGCTGCGTCCCTCGCTGGCGGTCGTCGGCGGGCTCGGCGGACTGTTCCTCATCGACGAGCTGCGGGCGGGGGCGGCGGGCACGATGACGGGGTTCGCGCTCCCGGAGCGGCTCGTCGAGATCGTGCGCCGGTTCGCCTCGGCGCCGGACGAAGCCGGCGACGCGTGGGCACGCCTCCTCCCCCTGATGCGCCTCGAGGCGTTTCCGCCGTTCAGCCTCGCCGCACGGAAGGAGGTCTGGCGGCTCCGGGGCGTGATCGCGTCATCGCATTGCCGCCGCACGGGCGCGGTCCTCGACGAGACGGCCCGGGCGGACATCCGGAGGGCCCTCCACGCGGTCATGGGGCCGACGCCGGCATGACGACGGAGGCACGAGCCGCGTCGCCACACCGGCACGACGCCGCCACCTCGCCGTCGCCTGGTGCCGTCCGAGCGGGTCCGGTTGGGTTCGGATGGGTTGCGAGGGGTCGTCCGGCGCCGCTTGCGCGGCAAGGTACTCTTGTGGTCCTCCCTCGCGGGGGGATCTCGCGTGGTCGACGGTTCCTTCTCGAGCCGACCGTGCGTCGACGGTCTGATCGAGAAGAGAGAACGAGGCCACACATCATGCCCAACGGCACCATCAAGAAGGTCGTCTCGGACCGCGGTTTCGGCTTCATCGCCGCCGAGGACGGGAAGGAATACTTCTTCCACCGTGACGGTCTCGATCGATCGCTCGATTTCGATCGCCTCAACGGCGGCGAGAAGGTGACCTTCGAGGTCGAGGCCAGCCCGCGCGGACCGCGCGCATCGAAGGTCGCCGCGGCGGCCTGACCCGACGGAGCCGCCACGGCTCCCGTACGAAACGACGGAACGCCCGATCCGCGAGGACCGGGCGTTTCGATTCCGGCCGCCTGTGCTCTCAGCAACGTCTCATGGCCTCGGCGTACAAGACGGTTGAACGTCGCCTCGAGGTTGGGGATCCGGACATGAGACTGAAGCTTGTCGCCGTCGTCCTGCTCATCGCGGTCGGGCTCGGCACGGCCGTCTGGGCGATGGGCGGTCTCTCGACCGGTGCCGCGGCCACTCCCCAGGACCTGACGGGGACCGTCACCCGCGGCGACGTCACCCAGAACGCCGCGGCGACGGGCACGATCGCGACGACCGCCAGCTACGGGCTCACCTTCGGTGCACCGCCGCGGCTCATCGTCTCAGGCTCGACCGGGGGTGGCAGCTCGACGACGACGTGGCACGTCACGTCGGTCAGCGCGAAGGTCGGAGCTACCGTTCGCAAGGGCGCGACACTCGCCGTCGCCAGCACGACGGACCTGAGCACCCAACTCGCCGATGCGACGACGAGCGTTCGGGCCGCAAGGATCCAGCTCCTCGTCGCGAACACGCAGCTCACCGATGCGACCACCACGGCGCAGATCCGGCAGGCCCGGATCAGCGTCTACAACGCCCAGTCGCAGCTCTCACAGGCGGAGCAGAAGCGCGCCGACCTCGTGACCCAGATCGCGGCGGCGACGATCAAGTCACCGATCGACGGGACCGTCGTGACGGTCAACGTCGCGCCGGGCCTCGATGCGCCGAGCGGCGACGCCATCGTCGTCAACGCCAGCTCGCTCGAGGTCACGGCGGACGTCGTCGAAAGCGACCTCCCGAACGTCAAGGTCGGCCAGGCCGCGCAGGTCACCGTCTCGGCCGTCGGCCTCGATCTCGCGGGCAGCGTCGCGACGGTCGCGCCGGTGGCGACGTCGACGAGCGGCTCGAACAGCGTCGTCTCGTACGCCGTCACGGTGACGCTCGACGATCCGAGCGGCCGCGTCCGCCCGGGGATGAGCGCGAACGTGTCGATCTCGACGGCGGCCGCGACGAACGTCCTCACGGTGCCGACCGCAGCGCTCGTCGGGGCGAACGGGACGTACGTCATCCGGCTCCTCGGCGCGGACGGCAGCCTCTCGACGCAGCCCGTGACGGTTGGCCTCGTCACGAACACGCGCGCGGAGGTCACCGCCGGCGTGACGGAGGGCGAGACCGTCGTGACGGGCGTCGCGACCGCACAGACCACCACGACGACAACCGGCGGGGGCGGCCTCGGTGGCGGCGGGTTGGTGCCGGGCGCCGGCGGCGGTCGCGGATTCGGCGGGGGCGGCGGGACGACGCGGTGACCGCCGCGACGTCACCGGCGTGGGCCGCCACGGCTCCGGCGGCCGCGACTCCGATCATCGCCCTGCGGGGCATCAGCCGCGTCTACCAGATGGGCCGGCTCGAGGTCCACGCGCTCCGTGACATCGATCTCGACGTCGCCCCGGGCGAGTTCGTCGCAATCGTGGGTCCGTCGGGGTCCGGCAAGAGCACGATGATGAACATCGTCGGCTGCCTGGATCGCCCGACGGCGGGCACGTACGAGCTCGCCGGGACGTCGATCGGGGATCTCGACGACGACGGCCTCGCGCGGCTCCGCAGCCGGACGATCGGGTTCGTGTTCCAGTCGTACAACCTGCTGTCGCGGACGACCGCCCTCGACAACGTCGCGACGCCGCTGCTGTACCAGGGGGTCGGGCGGCGGGAGCGGCGGGAGCGCGCGCAGGCGGCGCTCGAACGTCTCGGCCTCGGCGACCGGCTCGACCACGAGTCGACGGAGCTGTCGGGCGGCCAGCAGCAGCGGGTCGCGATCGCGCGCGCGCTCGTGACGGACCCCGCGCTGCTGCTCGCGGACGAGCCGACGGGGAACCTCGACAGCCGCGCCGGCGCGGACGTCATGGCGCTCCTCCACGAGCTCAACGCCGCCGGCCGGACGATCGTCGTCATCACCCACGACCCGGACGTCGCGGCCCAGGCGAAGCGACAGATCCCGCTGCGTGACGGACGCGTCGTCGGATGAGCATCCCGGAGCTCCTTCGCCTGGCGCTGTCGCGGCTCCGAACGAGCCGGATGCGATCGGCGCTGACGATGCTCGGCGTCGTCATCGGCGTCGCGGCGGTCGTTGCGCTCGTCGGCGTCGGGCAGGGGACGACGTCGGACATCACGCGTCGCCTGTCGGCGCTCGGGACGAATCTCCTGACGATCAACCCGGGCGCGGCCCGAACCGGGAACACCGTCGGCGCGGCGGGATCCGGAACGTCGCTGACGGTCGATGACGCGACGGCCATCGCGGCGCTGCCGTCGATCGCCGGCGTCGC
>DASWSI010000004.1:0-5521 GCA_036402715.1 Candidatus Limnocylindrales bacterium | reverse complement strand
GATCCTGGCGCTCGACGGGCGGCCTGGGCCCGCGGCGTTTGTCGGCGCCGCCGCGGCGGCGTTCGCCGGCGGGCTGTGGCTCTCCGACTCGGTCGCGCGTCGCCGCCCGGCTGGCGCCGTCGTCGCCGGGGACGACGCGTTCGTCCCCATCCGGTGGCCCGTCGTCGTCGCGCTCGGCGTGCTCGGCGTCCTCGCCATCGTTCCGGCGCTCATCCAGACCGGGATTCCGTTCCTCGTCCGCGACATCACGGCGTCGCGTGCGGAGCTGGGCGGCCTCAGCGTTCAGCTGCTCCGCGTCGCGCTCCCCGGAGCGGCGGCCATCGCGCTGCTGTCCGGCGTCGACGCACCGCCGCGAACGCGCTCGCTGGCCGCGATCGCGATCGTCGCCATCGCCGCGTTCGAGACGCTCCTTGCGAGCCGGTACCTCCTCGCGGAGCTCGGCGCGACGCTCGTGATCGCGTGGCTTCTCGCCGGCCGCCGGATCCGGAGAGATATCGCGGCGGCGGCGCTCGTCGTCGCGTTGATCGCATTCGCCGGGATCCAGGTCCTCCGCGCATACGACAACGCCGCGGGCAACTCCGCCGAGTTCGCGGCCAACCGGACGGTCAACCGCATCGTCCTCGTCCAGCCGCGAACGATCGCGGCACTCATGGACGCGATTCCCGCAAGGCAGGGCTACTTCCTTGGCCTGACCTGGCTGCGCCGGCTCGGTCCGCTCGTGGGGCGCCCGGACATTCCGAACCTCGGCTACTGGATCTATCCGGATGTCGTTCCGGGAGACCAGGCGACGGCGGGGTACGCCGCGCCGGGCTGGCTCGGCGAGGCATGGGCGAACTTCGGCTGGGCGGGGATCGCCCTGTTCGCGGCGCTCGGTGTCGCCGTCGAGCGGCTCGGCGCGCTCGTCGCCTGGAGGGTCCGTCTGCCAGGCGGGCCTCGCCGCACCGTCGATATCGCGGCCGCCGCGCTGGCGATCCTGTTCGTGGCGCGGACGCACGCGCTTGGTGTGCTCGGCCTCGCCGTCCTGCTCGTGCTCGTCGCGGCGTGGCGATTGCTCGCGGCACCGCCGGTGGGACTCGTCGGCGACGTCCGCCGAACGCTGGCCTGGCGGACGTGAATCAGGGAGCCGCGGATGCCCCGGGGCTCGGCGGCGGACCACCGGAGGCCGCGGGCGTCGCAGGCCAATGGCCCAGTGGCCGCGCCGGCGGGAAGTTCTTCGCGATCCATTGGCGACACGCGGTGAGATTCAGCGAGAACGATCCCCCGGCGCCACCCGTTGCGTAGGATCGCGGGCCGAACACGACCTGCTTGACCGTCCCGAGGTTGACGGTCGAGAAGAGCTTGAAGAGGTCCTCGGCGCGGTCGAGCGGGAGGTCCGTGCGAACGGTGCCGCGCGCGATCGCGATGAGCCGCGGAACGTCCGCAATGCCCTGGTGCCGGACCTTGTCGAGCGCCGCCATCACGAGCAGCTGCTGACGACGGGCACGGCCGAAATCGTTGTCGCCCTTGCGGCTCCGTGCGAAGATCAGTGCGTTGTCGGGCGTCAGATGGCTGCGGCCGGCGGGCAGCCCCCAGCCCTGCGTGTGGGCGTTGACCCAGTAGTGCGCGTCGTAGTACGGCCTGTCGAGCGTGACATCGACGCCGCCGACCGCACCCACGAGCTGCCGGACGCCGGCGAAGCCGATGAACACGAAGCGGTCGATCTCGATGTTGAACGCCCGCGAGACCGCCTGCTTCATCGCGTTCCCCGCATTGCCGGTCGTGCTCGCGAGGTGCTGGTACAGGGCGTTGACCTTGGCCCGGTAGACGCCGCCGGTCGGAAGCGGGAAGTCGACGGTGTCGCGCGGAACGCTGAAGCCCGCCGTCCGGCCCGTCGTGGGATCCGTCGAGACGACCATGATCGCGTCGGTGCGGTTGCCCGGATGCGATGGACGGTAGTCGGAGCCGAGAAGCAGGACGGTCAGGCGACCGTCGGTGCCGAGGAGCGGATCCGAGCCCGGAATCGTCGGGCTGGGCGACGGCGTGGCGGAACCGGAGGCGGGCGGCGCGACCGTCGGCTCGGGCGGGAGGGCGGGCGCCGAGCCCCCGGCGGCGAGCGGCGGCGTCGCGCCCGATGTGGCGAGCTGGGCGACCGGTCGGGCGAGAAGGCCCGCGACGACGGCGATCACGACGACGACGGCGACGATGCCACCGATGGCCGCGGCGCGGGTCCCCGTGGACATGGCGCGCCAGGTGCCCCGACTGTCAGACATGGCCGCACCATACCGGACCGCTCCGGACGCGACCACAGGACCATCGTCATCCCCGCTCGGTACCGAAGCGCCGCCCACCGCTGGACACCGTTCGTATGATTGCCGCCACTTCCGGGAGGGGAGTCGCATGCGCCGCCACATCGCCGCTCTTCGCCTCGGCCTGATGCTGGCCGACGCCGTGGTGGCCGGCGGCCTGTTCGTCATCGGTTCGCTCAGCCGGTTCGGCGCCGAGTGGGAGCGCCAGTGGCGCAGCCTGGGCATCGACCCGTGGGCGGCCATCGTCCTCTACGCAGCGGCATGGACAGCCGTCGTCTGGCTCCTCGGCCTCTACCGGCTCCGGACGCGCTGGACCGCGCGCTCGGAGGTGATGGATATCGGCCGGGCCGGCATCCTGCTGGGCCTCGCGACGTTCAGCGTCCTCTTCGCGCTCAAGCTGCCGAACGTCAGCCGCCTGTTCCTCCTGACCCTGTTCGGCTCCCAGATCGTCGTCACGATCCTGTCGCGGATCGCGATCCGGGCCGTCCTCCGCAAGCTCCGCGACCACGGCCGGCTGACGCGGCACATGCTCGTCGTCGGCACCGGCGAGTCCGCTGAGCGGTTCGCGCGACGGATCGCGCAGCATCCCGAGCTCGGGCTCCAGGTCATCGGCCACCTCGCGACGGCGCCGGACCCGAAGCCCGCGGTGCGGCGCCCGATCCTCGGGACGATCGAGGGCATCGAAAGCGTCCTCCACGCCCGGATCGTCGACGAGATCGCGATCTGCCTGCCGGCCGAATCCGTCGGCCTCGTCGAGCCGATCGCCCGCCTCTGCGAGGAGGAGGGCAAGGTCGTCCGGATCCCGCTCGACGACTACGTCCTGACCCTCCCCGGAGGCCGAATCGAGGAGTTCGACGAGATCCAGGTCCTCTCGCTCGTGTACGGGCCGGACCGCGTCCTGAGCCTCCTCGCCAAGCAGCTCGTCGACAGCGCGGCGAGCGCCGTCGCCCTCGTCGTGCTGAGCCCGCTGTTCGCGATCGTCGCGGCCGCCGTGCTGATCCGCGATGGACGGCCGATCCTCTTCCGGCAGACCCGCGTCGGGCTCCACGGCCGAACCTTCAAGGTCACGAAGTTCCGGACGATGGTCCGCGACGCGGAGGACCGTCTCGCCGACCTCGAGGCGCTCAACGAGATCCGCGGCCACGCCTTCAAGCTGACCGACGACCCCAGGCTGTCACGGACCGGGCGGTTCCTCCGCCGGACGAGCCTCGATGAGCTGCCGCAGCTCTGGAACGTCCTGCTCGGTGACATGAGCCTCGTGGGTCCGCGGCCGCCGCTCGTCCAGGAGGTCGCCGGGTACGACCTGTGGCACCGGCGGCGGCTGTCGATGAAGCCCGGGATCACGGGCCTCTGGCAGGTCCAGGCCAGGCGCGAGCAGGACTTCGACCGGTGGGTCGAGCTGGATCTCGCCTACATCGACCGCTGGTCGCTCGTGCTGGACCTGAAGATCATGGCCCGGACGCTCCCCGCGATGCTGCTTCAGCAGGGGCGCTGAGCCACCGAAGCTCCGTTCGTTACGGACCGGTGGGCGGCGGCGATCCCGCAGCGACCCCGTTGTACGCGCTGTCCGCGCCGAAGATCTTCATCGACAGCGTCGCGACCTTGCGGAAGTCGAGCTCGAGGATGTAGCGCGTCGGTGACGCCGGCGTCGTGGCGTACGGCGGCCCGAGCACGACCTGGCTGATCGAGTCGTCGTTGACACCCTGGGTGATCTGCATCATCTCGCGGAGCCGATCGGCCGGGAAGTTCGTCCGGACGGTGTCGCCCGCGACGGTGAGGAGATCCGGCAGACGCGGCAGCATCGCGGGGTCGGCGAGCTTCCTCGCGAGCGCGACGAGGAGCTGCTGCTGCCGCCGGCTTCGCGTGAAGTCGCTGTCGCCCGCGCCCTTCCGCGAGCGGACGTACGCAAGGGCCGTCTGCCCGTCGAGGTGATGGACGCCCGGGGAGAGCGAGAACCCGATCGGCCGGTGGTCCGTCCAGCCGCCGTAGCCCGGGTCGTCGATCTGCCGGGGATTGTTGACGTCGACGCCGCCGACCTTGTCGATGAGGTGGCGGAAGCCGTCGAGGTCGACCGCGGCGTAGTAGTGGATCGGTGCGCCGGCGAGGTAGCCGAGCTCCTTGATCAGGCTCGGGAGCGGGCCGTCGGGGAATTCGGTGGGGTGCTGGCGGGCGTACGTCATCAGCGCGTTGATCTTCCCGGTGAAGACGCCACCGTGCCACAGCGGGATGTTCGCGAGGTCACGCGGGAAGCTGATCATCGCGACCTTCTTCGTCCCGGGGTCGACGCTGGCGAGGATCAACGTGTCGTTCAGCGCGTGCGTGCGACCGGCGGACGAGTCGATGCCGGTCAGGAGGATGTTGATCCGCGACGCGACGGTCGCCGGCGTCGTGAACGGCGTCGCCACGAGGGTGTCTCCGCCGCCGCCGCCCGGGGTCCCCGGTCCGCTCGGAGCGGGCTCCGTGCCGGGATCGGCGACGAAGATCCGCGACCCCGCTGAGTAGAACGACCACGCGTAATACACACCCACCGCATGAACCGCGATGACGACGACCGCCAGCAGCGCCAGCACGCCGCTCGACCGCCGGCCCACGGATCGCCAGCCGGCCTTCGACGTCGCGGCGTCGGCCATCGAGGTGAGGCGCCACAGCCCGAAGAGGACGATCAGGATGAGGATCGTCAGCGAATACGTCGGCGAGAAGAGATCGATCGCGATCTGCGGGATGCCGCCGAGGACCTGCGTGACGGCGAGGACGGTCACGACGAGGATCGGGACGGCGTACAGCAGCGCCGAGCGCTGACGCCCCAGGTACCACTGTCCGAGGCCGGGCAGGAGGAACGACAGGAATGTCGCCAGCGATGGGGAGCGCATGCGGTCGCGCGGTCCCCCCTCAGATTCCCTAGTCACGGCGACGGGAGTCTAGCATGCAGGCCCGGCGCGGCCGGCCTTCGTTGCCTCTGAACAACGGCCCTACATCATCACCAGGCCGCCGTCGACGGCGAGCACCTGGCCGGTGATGAACGCCGCGTCGTCGGAGGCGAGGAAGGCCACCGCGTTGGCGATCTCCTCCGTCGTCCCGAACCGCCCGAGCGGCGTCCTTGACGTGATCTCCTCCTTGAGCGCGTCGGGGAGGTCCTGCGTCAGCTCGGTCAGGACGAAGCCCGGCGCGACGGCGTTGCAGGTGATCCCGCGCGAGGCGAGCTCGCGCGCCGTCGCCTTTGTCAGCCCGATGAGACC
>DASWSI010000003.1:0-11625 GCA_036402715.1 Candidatus Limnocylindrales bacterium | reverse complement strand
GTGTTCGGAGCGCTCCAGCTGTACATCAACTTCGTCAACATTTTCCTGTTCCTGCTCCGCCTGATGGGCGGCCGGAACTAGGCTCGATCCGGAACCGGCGTCCCTGCCCGGCCGCCCGCGCCTACCCGGCCGGCCGCCGCTACCCAGCGGGCTCCGGGGCGAGGTAGGCAACAGACGGAAGCACCGCGTCGGCGAGGGCCTCGAGATCCGCTCGGCGGCTGACACCGGAGAGCACGCCGATCACGCGACCGGCACCGGCGGCCCGCGCCATGGCCAGATCGACAGCCGAATCGCCCACGACGGCCGTCCGCGCCGGCTCCGCCCCGAGCCGGCGGCAGATGTCGAGCAGCATGTCCGGCGCGGGCTTGCGCGGCAGCCCATCGTCGGCGCAGGCGTAGCCGTCGATCAGCGCCGCCACGCCGAGCGCGGCCATCGTCTGCTCCGTCGAACGCCGATCGTCCGACGTTGCGACGGCGATCCGCCGACCGTCGTCGCGCAACGCGGTGAAGATTCGCCGCAGGTCAGCGAGCGGCACGGCGGCAGCCGTCGGATCCGGCACGAACCACGCGGCGGCGACCGCGTCCTCCGCGAGGGAGGGCCCAAGGCCCGCGCCGGCGACGACGTCGACGGTCGCCTGGCGCAGCATCGCCATCGGCAGGACGGCGAGCGGCCGGCCGGCGATCGTTCTGCCGGCGGCCCGGTCGAAGCCGAGCTCCGCGGCGAGCCGTTCGGCGAGCTCGACACGGGACGCGGCCTCGAGGCGGCGGGTCAGCTCGATGACCCACGGACCCCACATCGCGTCGAAGTCGATGAGCGTGCCGTCCTTGTCGAAGACGACGAGCTCGATCCCGGCGAGGAGCGCAACGGCATCTCCCGCGACGGGTTGTCGCCCCGTGCGGCCTCCGGCACGATCCTGGGTCACGCCTCGGCCAGGGCCGCGACCTCCGCAGACCGGGGTGCGGGCGCGTGGTCGAGGACGAGTGACGCCTCGTGGGGGAAGCTGACCGTGACGACAGACCCGACCGAAGGCAGCTCGAGGTTCGGGTCGTTGAACGTGTCGAAGGACACCGCGGCGTCGCCGAGGCTCAGCCGCATCCGGACGATCGAGCCGAGGAAGCTGACGTCCTGCAGCGGCCCGCGAAGCCGGTTGTCACCGGGCGCGCCCTCGCCGAGCGAGATGCTCTCTGGCCGGAGCGCGACCGAGACGATGGTTCCCGCGCTGGCGCCGGCGATTCCGGCGCTCGCCCGGATCTCCTGGCCGGCAAGGTCGAGGCGCCCCGTCGGCGCGTCGACAACCTTCGCGCTCAGGAGGTTGAGCGTCCCGACGAACGACGCGACGAAGGATGTCGCCGGGAAGTTGTAGATCTCGGACGGCGGGCCGATCTGCTCGACCCGACCCTCGCTCATGACGACGACGCGATCGGACAGCGACAGCGCCTCCTCCTGGTCGTGCGTGACGTACACGGTCGTGATCCCGAGCTGCCG
Source organism: Candidatus Limnocylindrales bacterium (assembly GCA_036402715.1). Taxonomy (GTDB): domain Bacteria; phylum Chloroflexota; class Limnocylindria; order Limnocylindrales; family CSP1-4; genus JACDAV01. The sequence goes on along the minus strand of DASWSI010000003.1, from coordinate 10,140 downwards.
CTGGATCGACCGGATCTCGTGGCGGAGCGCGACCCGGATCTTCGCGTCGAGCGCGGACAGGGGCTCGTCGAGGAGGAGCACCTGCGGCTCGATGGCGAGGGCGCGAGCGAGTGCGACTCGCTGCTGCTGGCCGCCCGACAGCTGGTACGGGTAGCGGTTGCCCTTGTCGGGCAGGTTGATCAGCTCGAGCAGCTCGCCGACGCGCTTCCTGATCTGGTCCTTCGGGCGCTTCCGGACCTTGAGCCCGAATCCGATGTTGTCGGCGACGGACATGTTCGGGAACAGCGCGTATGACTGGAAGACCATCCCGACGTTCCGGCGGTTGGCCGGCCGATGTGTCATATCCGCGCCGTCGACCGTGATCGTGCCGGCCGTCGGCTGCTCGAAGCCCGCGATCATGCGGAGCGTCGTCGTCTTGCCGCAGCCGGACGGGCCGAGGAACGAGATGAACTCACCGCGCTCGGCGGCGAGGTTGAAGTCGTGGACGGCGGCGACATCACCGAACCGCTTCTGGATGCCGGTGAGCTCAAGGAAGGCCATGGTCCCCTCGTTCTGTCAGCGCGCGCCGGTCACCTGGACGCGGGTGCGCGACCCACGGCCGATGACGGCGAGGAAGCCCATCGCGATCCACGTCAGCCCGAAGCTGATGAGCGCCACGGCTGCCGGCTCGTACGCCTTGTTGCCGCCGATGAGCGAGAGATACGGGCCGAATGCCGGCCGGGCGAGGAAGGTGGCGACCGTGAACTCGCCGATGACGATCGCGAGCGTCAGGAACGCCCCGGACAGCAGGGAGACGCGCAGGTTCGGAAAGATCACCTGCCACATGGTCCGCAGCCAGCCGGCGCCGAGGCTCTGCGACGCCTCCGCCAGGCTCTGGACGTCGATTGACCGCAGGCCCGTGTCGACGGCGCGATACATGTACGGGAACGACAGGACGACGTATGCCGCGACAAGGAGGGCGTCGCTGCCGAGATTTGAGTTCGTCAGCGCGATCGGCGCCCGGCTGTAGGTCCTGAGCAGGCCGAAGACGAGGATGACGGGCGGGATGACGAACGGCAGCAGCGTGATGAACTCGATGAACCGGCGCAGTCGCGGCAGCCGCAGCCGAACCCAGAACGCCGTCGGCACGAGCAGCGCCATGCTGATGACGACGGTGATCAGCCCGACGACGAACGAATAGAGCAGCGAGCCGATGAACTGCGGGTCGTCGAGCGTATTCGTGTAGGCGGCGAGATTCGGTCGCGCCTTGAGCGAGAAGAGGAACGTCGCGTACAGCGGCACGAAGAAGTAGAGGACGGCGACGACGAAGACGCCCCACCACAGGATCTTGCTCAACCCGCGCGCGCGCCGACTGGGTGTGAGCCCCGCGTCACGCAGCACGTTGTCGACAACCCCGCGTCCGGCGAACGCTGGGTTCGGCCCCGCGGTCACTTGAGCCACCGCTCCGAACGCCGCTGCAGGATGGAGTACAGGCCGATCGACACGGCCATGATGACGACCATCCCCATCGCCAGAGCGTAGCCGAGTCCCTCGTTGAACAGGACGTCGCCGCGGATCTGTCGGGAGATGGCAATGGTCGCGATGTCGATGCTGCCGCCTGTCAGCTGGTAGGCCGTCGCCTGGGCGCCGAACGCGTTCGCGAAGAGCAGGATGGTCGACCCGAGCAGCGACGGCATGAGGATCGGCAGCGCGACGTAGCGCCAGTACTGGAACGTCGATGCGCCCATGTTCTCGGATGCCTCGCGCCAGTCACGCTTCAGTCCGTCGATCGCCGGCGCGATGATCAGGACCATGAGCGGGAACTGGAAGTAGAGATAGACGATCTCGAGGCCCAGCTTCGAGAAGAGCGAGAAGCCGTGGTCGTTGTAGAGGTCAACGCCGACCACGTTCCTGACGAACAGCGTCAGCAGCCCAACCCGTCCCAGCGTGAAGGTGAACGCCAGCGCGAGCGGGACCCCGGCGAAGTTCGATGCGACGCCGGAGAACGTCATCAGCGCGGAGCGCAGGAACCGTGGCAGGCCGCCCGCGATGACGGCATACGCCAGGAGAAACCCGAGGATCGCGCCCGCGATCGCGGTCACGGCGCTGATCTCGATGCTGTTGCCGTACGTCCGGAGGTTTGTCGGCGTGAGCAGATCGCCGTAGTTCTTGATCGTCAGCGCACCGGCCGCGTCCTGGAAGCTGCCGACGACGAGGTAGACGGTCGGAATGATGAGGAACGCAACCGCGAACAGGAGGAACGGGGCGACGCCCAGCCAGTTGAGCAGTCCCCGGCCGCGTCGCAGGGGGCGCGCCGAGAGCGCGCCCCCTGTGCTGAGCGGCAGTGCGGTCTCGGTCACCGCACGGCTCGAGTGGTCGACTCGCCGGCTACTTGACGGTCGCGCCGACCTGGCTGGCCCAGTTCTTCGTGATCAGGTCCGATGCCTTCGTGATCTGGTCGAGCGTCGGAAGCTGCGTCCCGGACGTGTCCGGGAGCTTCGCCTGCGCGGCTGGATCGACGGTGCCGGCCTTGACCATCGCGTCGTAGCGGATCGGGTTGCAGTAGCCCTTGAGCCAGAGGTTCTGGCCCTGATCGGAATACAGGAACTCCATCCACAGCTTCGCCGCGTTCGGGTGCGGGGCGTAGGCGCTGATCGCCTGGACGTACATGCCGCCGAACCGGCCGGTCGCAGGAACGACCACCTGGATGTTCGGGTTGCCGGCGAGCTTGTCCTTGTCCGCGAGGCCGTTGTAGGTCCACGCGATTCGGATCGGCGTCTCGCCGCTGGCGACGTTGGCCGTCTTCGAGATGATCGGCACGAAGTTCCCGGCCGTATTCAGCTGCTTGAAGAAATCGAGCCCCGGCTGGGCGTTGTCGAGCGATCCACCGCTGGCGATGCCCGCGGCCCAGACGCCGGAGATGGCCTGGTTCGAGACGGTCGGATCACCGGCGAGGGCGACCTGGCCCTTGTATTCGGGCTTGAGCAGGTCGCTCCAGTCCTTCGGGACGTTCGTGACGACGTCCGTGTTGACCTCGAACGCGAGGACACCGTAGTAGTCGCCGTACCAGTAGCCGTTGGCGTCCTTGGCGGTCGCCGGGATCGAGTCCCAGGTCGAGACCTTGTACGGCTGGATGAGCTTGTCCTTGACGGCCTGGGGGCCGAACGACAGGCCGACGTCGATGACGTCCGGCGCCTGCGGGCCTGTGTTGCCCTTGTTGCTCTTGATCGCGTTGACCTCGTCGCCCGAGCCACCGTCCGGATTGAGCTCGTTGAGCGTCAGGCCGGTCGCCGTCTTGAACGTCGAGAGCGCCTCGCCGTAGTTGCACCACGAGTGCGGGAGGGCGATCGTCGTGAGCGACCCTTCCTTCTTCGCGGCCGCGAGGAGCGTTGCGTCAGGAGCCCATGGCTGGGCGTTACCGCCCGCGGCGGCGGACGAGGACGCTGAAGGCGACGCGCCTCCGGACGAGGCCGACGCTGCGGCTGAGCTCGGCGCCGCGGCACTGGCGGCCGCTGAGCTCGGGGCGGCGGTCCCGGCGGCCGGGGTGCACGCGGCCGCGGCGAGCGCTAGAGAGGCGACGAGGCCGAAGCCGCGTGCCATGGAACGCTTAGCAGTCAATGTCTTCGTTCTCCATCTCTTGGGTGACAGGGGGCGGCGGCAAGCAGGCACCGAACGCGATGCGCCTCCTCCGATGGGATCGCTCGGCGACGTGACAACGCCCGGGTGACGGGGCGCGAAAGGACGGTCCTCCTCCGTCCCGTGCATTTCACAGCCCGGATGCCGGGGAGTCAAGAGTCTGCGGCCCTCGTCAAGGGGCCGTGCGGCGGCTCCGTCGCGCAGTCACGCCGGCCCGCTCGGTGGACCGGCCGGCGTCCGCACCGGCCGGTCCCGAAACGTCGCCTAGCCGTTCGGCAGCCAGGCCTTCCACTTGTCCGGGTTGGCATCGAGCCACTTCTTGGCCGCGGCGTCGTCCGACATCCCGCCGTCGGTGATGTCCGCGGCGACTGCGTCCTGGTCCTCGTTCGTCCACTTGAAGTTCTTGATCACGTCGTACGCCGGGCTGCCGCCGGTCGCGAACTTCGTCGAGACGATCTTGTTGAGGTGATACGGCGGGTAGTCGCAGGCGATCTTCGTCGAGTCCTTGTCGCAGCCGGGGGTGTACGGCGGGAACTCGATGTGGACGAGGTCCACCTTCGAGCTGAACCAGTTCGGCGTGTAGTAGTAGGCGAGGATCGGCTTCTTCTGGTCGATCGCGGACTGGATCGCCTTGTTCGACGCGGCCTCACTGCCGGAGTAGACGACCTTGAAGTTGAGTCCGAAGCCGTTGATCATCGCCTGGTCCTGGGTCACGAAGGACGGATCGCCGTCGAGGATCTGGCCCTTCCCGCCGGACTCGGACGTCTTGAACTGGTCGGCGTACTTGTTGAGGATCTTCGGGTCCGTCTTGGCGGTCAGGATGTCCGGGTTTGCATCCGCGAAGAACTTCGGGATGAACCAGCCGATGACGCCCTCGTTGCCGGTCAGCCCGGCGTCCTGGGCCGTCTTGTCCGTGGTGATGTACTTCTTGACGAGATCGTCGTGGCCCCAGTTCTCGAGGATCGCGTCGACCTCACCGGTGGGGAATCCCTGCCACGACGTCTGCTCGTCGATGTTCTTCTTGACGACGGTGCAGCCCAGCTCGTGCTGGAGCACGTAGCCCACGACGGCCGCGTTCGCCTCGTAGCCGACCCACGGGTTGACGGCCAGGTTCACCGTCCCGCACGGCGCGTGGCTCGCGGCGGCTGCCGTCGACGCGCTCGCTCCCGGGCTCGACGCGGTCGCTGCGGCTGATGCCGCGCCGCTGCTCGCGGCCGGCGTGCCCGAACAGGCGGACAGGATCAGGCCAACTGCCCCGGCGACGCCTGCGAGGCGCCTTGGAAGGTCCCGATTGAGATTCACGTGTCCTCCTCCAGAGACAGACCGCCCGCGACGGGGCGGCGAAGACGGGCGGGTCCAGCAGGCGGGTGGACCCATTCGGAATCACCGTGACGTCATGCGGCCTCCCGAATCCCCCGGTTGGTGTTCAGTCCCACGCCGAGACGGCCGACGACGCCGCGGATCGGCCGTCGTTGGCCGGCGCCCTGGGTGATCCGGTCGAGCATGACCCCGAGCAGGACGATTCCGATCGCGGCCGCCATGCCCCGGCCGAAGAAGCTGTGCTGCGAGAACCCCGACACGACGTCGAAGCCGAGCGCCTGCGCGCCGACGAGGCCGCCGATGACGACCATCGCGAGAACCAGGACGACACCCTGGTTGACGGCCACGAGGATCGACCGGCGCGCCATCGGCAGCTGGACCTTGAAGATCGTCTGCATCCCGCTCGCACCCGCGGCGGTGGCGGCCTCGATCGCCGTCGGTGACACGCCGCGGACGCCGTCCTCGACGAGCCTGATGACTGCCGGCGCCGCATAGATGACCGCCGCGAGGATCGCGGTGAACCGCGTCGCGCCGAAAAGGGCAACGGCCGGAACGAGGTAGACGAACGACGGCAGCGTCTGCGCCGCGTCGTTGATCGGCCGGAGGATGCCCGAGACGATCCGGCTCCGCGCGCCCCAGACGCCGAGCGTGATCCCGACGACCATCGTCAACGCCACCGCGACGATGACCATCGTCAGGGTCTCCATCGCGTGCTGCCAGACCTGGAGCAGCACGATCAGGACGAGCGAGGCCGCAACGGTGAGCGCCGCGCGCCGGCCGCTGACGATGGCGGCGATCCCGGCCGCCGCCGCGACGACGAGCCACCACGGGGCGGTCGTGAGCACGGTCTGGAGCGGATCGAGCAGCCACGCCGAGACGGCGTTCTTCACTGCGTCGGTGACGGGGTTGAAGTTGATCTCGATCCAGCGCGTGATGTCATCGATGGGGCGAGTGAACGAGATGCTCCAGTCGCTCGGGAACGCCGCAGTCGCGCCCAGCACCGTCCCCGCGATGACGCCGGCGAGCGCGATGCCGGCGCTCGCGAGCAGGATCGTTCGGCGGCGCGCCGGACTGCGGGGCTTGCGCCCGATCCGGGAGTCGCCGGAGCCGCTTGCGCTCGCGGTGAGGCGGTCGAGGATCGTGGCGAGGAGGACGATCGCGATCCCCGCCTGGACGGCGGCGCCCACCTTCAGCTTCTCGATCGCGACGATGATCGATTCGCCGAGGCCCGGCGCGTTGATCAGCGCGGCGACGACGATGATCGAGAGCGCCATCATGATCGTCTGGTTGACCGCGAGCCCGATCGTCCCCCGGGCCATCGGCAGCTGGACCTTCCGGAGAACCTGCCGGTCCGTCGCCCCGAGCGACGTCGCCGCCTCGACGGTCGTCGCCGGTACGCCGCGGATCCCGAGCGCGGTGATCCGGATCGCGGGCGGCATCGCGTAGATGAGCGTGGCGATGACCGCGGCCGGCGGTCCGATGAGGAAGATCAGGGTCAGCGGCGCGAGGTACGCGAACGTCGGCATGATCTGCATGAAGTCGAGGACCGGCGTCACGGCGCGATAGAAGCGGTCGCTCCGGCCGGCGAGGACGCCGAGGGGAATCCCGAGGAGCAGCGACAGCGCGACCGCATTCCCGATCAGCACGAGCGTCTGGGTCGTCTCCGTCCACAGCCCGAAGAGCCCGATCACCAGCAGGCTCCCGACGACCAGCAGCGCCGTCCGCCACGTCACGAGCGCGAGACCGAGCGCCCCGGCGATCGCCGTCAGCGTCAGCCAGTTGACGTGGGCGAACGCGAAGGTCAGCGCGTCGTCGAGCCACTCGATCCCCGTCCGGATGGGACCGAGGACGTAGAGGAAGATCGGGTTCACCGTTCGGTTGGCGTCGACCCAGTCGCGGACGCCGTTGAGCGTCAGAAACAGCGGCGCGTCGTCCCGATGCTCGAGCGGCGACGTTCCCTGGAAAACGAGATAGAGCACCGCCGCAGCGGCCGCGAGGCCGGCGAGCAGGACGCCGCGGCTCGGCGCGATCTCGGTCCGGCTGCGGAACGCGACGCCGATCGCGGTCACCGCGCGAGCTCCCTCCCGCGTTCGTCCGGCGCGGCCGTGGCGCCATCTTCGCCGTCCGCGGGTCCCGAGATGGCCTCGAGGATCTGCGCGCGGTCGACGACGCCAACGAGCCGGCCGCCGTCGACGACCCGGATCGGCTTTGGCGTCGCGGCGGCGGCGTGGATCGCGGTCCGGATGATCGCGGACGCCGGGAACTCGGGGCCGTCGAGCGGGTCGTTCGGCCGAGGCTCGCGCATGATCCAGCGCAGGGTCAGGACGTGCGACTTCGGGACGTCGCGGACGAAGTCGGCAACGTAGTCGTCCGCCGGCGCACCCACGAGATCCTCGGGCCGCCCGGCCTGGACAATCCGGCCCTCGCGCATGATCACGATGTGGTCGCCGAGCTTCAGTGCCTCGGCCAGGTCGTGGGTGATGAAGACCATCGTCTTGCCGACTTCCTTGTGGAGCCGCAGGACCTCGTTCTGCATGTCGCGGCGGATCAGCGGGTCGAGTGCGCTGAACGGCTCGTCGAAGAACATCACGGCCGGGTCGACCGCGAGCGCTCGCGCCAGCCCGACGCGCTGCTGTTGGCCACCGGACAGCTGGTCCGGATACTGGCCGGCCATCCCGTCGAGGCCCACGAGCTCGATCATCTCGAGCGCCCGCGCCTCGCGCTCGCGGCGCGATTCGCCGCGGATCTCGAGCCCGAAAGCGACGTTGTCGATGACGCGCCGGTGCGGCAGCAGGCCGAAATGCTGGAAGACCATGCTGAAGCGGCGCCGCCGCAGCTCGCGCAGGCGGGCCTCGTTGCAGCGCCGGATGTCCTCGCCATCGATGAGGATCTCGCCGCGCGTGGGCTCGATGAGGCGGGTCAGGCAGCGGACCAGCGTCGACTTGCCGCTGCCGGACAGGCCCATGACGACGAAGACCTCGCCGGCGGGGACGTCGAACGACACGTCACGGATCGCGACCATCGATCCGTAGCGCTCGCGGAGCTGCCGATTGTCGAGATCGGCGTCGGGCGAGGATGCGAGCTTCTTCTCCGCCGGCCCGAAGATCTTCCAGAGGTTGCGCACGCGGATCGCCGGCGCCGCGGGCGCGGACTCGGGCGCGGAGGCGCCATTGGCCGACTGCGCGGCCACGCGCGGCTCGACGGCTGCCGTCATCGGTCGCCCTCCTGCGACGGGGCGTCGGATCCCCGGTGCTGCCGATTCCCGGCGAGCAACCTGGGGCCGCGCGAGCGATGAGGATTGATCCTCGCCCGCTCGGCGTCAAGCGACGGCCCCCGGGCCGGCTCCCGCAATTGCGAACGGAACGCGGCGCCGGTTCTGCCGATCCCGCCGCGGCCGCCGGGTCGGCCACTTGCGCGCTCACGACCGGTGGCCGAATACTGGCCGCTCGCCGCGAACGTCGCCACTCGCGGGTGGCGGTTCCGGCGGTCGCGCCCGGGAGGGACGCGCCATCGGGCCAGCCGGCCCGCGATGCGGTGAGGGAACGTGGGCATTCAGGTTCGGGCCGAGACGGTCTCGATGTACGTCGACGGCTCGTGGGTCCCCTCGGAGAGCGGCGAGGTCTTCGAGACGACGAGCCCGTCGACCGGGGACGTCATCGCCGAGATCCCGAAGGGCACGCGCGACGATGCCCGCCGCGCGATCGCCGCAGCGGGTGCTGCCGCCCCCGGGTGGGCACGCCTCTCGGCGTTCGAGCGCGCCGCGGCCATGGAGCGGATCGCGGCGGCGATCGAGGCCCGGCGCGACGACCTCGCCACGACGCTGACGCTGGACCAGGGCAAGCCGCTCGTCGCCGAGAGCCGGGACGAGGTCGAGGAGCTCATCGGCTACTTCCGGATGGCGGCGGCGGACGCGACGCGGATCGAGGGCCTGATGCCGCCGTCCGTCGATGCCTCCAAGCGCGTCCTGGTCTATCGCGTGCCGCGCGGCGTCGTCGGGGTCATCTCGCCATGGAACTGGCCCTACACGATGCCCGCGGAGCTGATCGCGCCCGCGCTCGCCGCCGGCAACACCGTCGTCTGGAACCCCGCGTCCAACACCTCGCTCTGCGCCGTCCGCCTCGCGGAGTGCCTCGTCGCCGCCGACCTGCCGCGCGGCGTCATCAACCTCGTGACCGGTCCCGGCTCGGTCGTGGGTGACGAGATCGCCGGCAACCCGGGAACGGCCGCGGTCACCTTCATCGGCTCGATCGAATCCGGCCACCGCGTCGCCGAGCGGGCGGCCGGCAAGGAGCTGCTCCTCGAGATGGGCGGCAACGGCCCGCTCGTGGTCCTCGACGATGCGGACCTCGACGCGGCCGTCGCGGCGACGATCACGGCCTGCTTCCTGAACGCCGGCCAGAGCTGCACTGCCGGCGAGTCCGTGCTCGTCCAGGCCGGGATCCATGACGCGTTCGTCGCCGCGCTCCAGGCCGCGGTGGAGCGTGACGTCCGGCTCGGTGACCCGTTCGACGCCGCGACGACGATGGGGCCGCTGAACAACGAGAAGAACGCCGCGAAGATGGATCGCCATGTCGCGGATGCGGTCGCGCGCGGCGCGCGGCTGCTGACCGGCGGGCGGCGCGCCCCGCGCCTCGGCAGCCCGCTCTTCTACGAGCCGACGATCATCGATGCCGTCGGGCAGGGAATGGCGGTCGCCTCGGACGAGACCTTCGGTCCCATCGTCCCGATCTCGACGATCCGCGACGTCGACGAGGCGATCGGCATCGTCAACGGCTCGCCATACGGGCTGCTCACCGCGATCTTCACCCGCGACCTGCGGACGGGGATCCGGTTCGCCGAATCCGTCCGGGCCGGGTGGGTCAACATCAACGAGGGCACGAACTACTGGGAATCCCATCTCCCCTTCGGTGGCGGGAGCGGGACCCAGAGCGGTCTCGGGCGCGTCGGCGGCAGGTTCTCCATCGATCGCCTGACCGAGCTCAAGACGGTCATCGTCAACCTGGCCTGACCGCGGCCGGCCGCGCGCGGCGGGCGGCCGCGAGACGCCGCGACGGAATTTCGAGGAGCGTGGGAATCGGATGAGCCAGCTACCGGGTCGAGCGCGGGTCGTCGTCATCGGCGGCGGGATCGTCGGCAACAGCCTCGTCTACCACCTCGCGCGCCTCGGCTGGCGGGAGATCGTCCAGATCGAGAAGGGGACGTTCC
>DASWSI010000002.1:0-5806 GCA_036402715.1 Candidatus Limnocylindrales bacterium | reverse complement strand
GGTTGCGCGACGAAATCGGGAGCGCGGCGTACTTCGGTGGCCTCGCCGTCGAAGGCAGCGGGACGCTGCATCCTGGCAAGTGGTTCGCCGGACTCGCCGGGCTTGCTGCGGCCGCGGGTGCGGACCTCCACGAGGGCGTTCGCGCGCGCCGCGTTCGGCGGCAGGCGAACGGCCGGCTCATCGTCGACACGATCCGTGGCTCTGTCGAGGCCGACCAGGTGCTCGTCGCGACGAACGGCTACACGGACGGCGTCGTGCCAGCGTTGCGCCGGCGGGTGATCCCGGTCGGTAGCTACATCATCGCCACGGAGCCGCTGCCCGAGGCACTCGTCGCGGAGCTCTCGCCGCGCGGCCGGGCATTCTTCGACACGAAGAACTTCCTCTTCTACTGGCACATCTCGGCGGATCGCCGAATGATCTTCGGCGGCCGGGCGAGCATGCTGCCGACGACGGTCGACCGAACGGCGGAGATCCTGCATCGCGGGCTGCTTCGGGTCCATCCCCAGCTCGCCGGCTACCGGATCGACTACGCCTGGGGCGGCAACGTGGGGTTCACGTTCGACCGGATGCCGCACGTTGGGCGAATCGGCGGCGTCTCCTACGCGATGGGCTACTGCGGCACGGGCGTCGCGATGTCGACATACCTCGGCACGCGGGTCGCGGACTGGCTCGGCGGAGCGGCGCCACCGGCGCTCCAGCGGCTTCGGTTCCCGCTCGTTCCGGCGCCGTACGAGGGCCGGCCGTGGTTCCTGCCGGTCGTTGGCGAGTGGTACCGCCTCCAGGATCGGCTCGCGGCGCGGTCGCAGCGCTCGCGCGCGGGCGACGTCGCCCCCTAGCCCGGGTCCACTGCCGCGAGGCGGCGCAGGGTTGCGAGCAGCTGGTCGACGTCCGCCTCGGTCGACATGTAGTTGAGGATTCCGGCCCGCAGCCACGTCGCGCCGCGGAGTCGCGTCGTCGTCAGCCAGCCGTCGCCGCTCGCCTCGAGCGCGGCCTGGAGCCGATCCTGGTGCGCATCGAGAGCGTCGCCGGGGAGGGTGGCGCGGCCGCTGGGGCTTCCCACGCCCGCCACGCCACCGGGAACGTGCCTGAAGCACACGACCGACAGCTCCGGCTCCTCGGGGAGCGCCTCGAAATCGTCGCTTGCGGCAACGAGCCGGGCGAGGTACGCCGCGAGGTCGTTGTTCATCTCGACGAGCCGTCCGAGGCCTTCGGTCCCGAGGTGGCGCCACGACAGCCAGAGCTTCAATGCCCGCCAGCGACGCGTTCCCTCGAACCCGAGCTTGTAGAAGTTCAGCTGCCCGGGCTCCGCGTCGTGCTCTTCCGCGCCCTCCGCACGTGCGACGCCGGACCTGCCGCCGCCGCGGTAGTACTCCGGGCTTCGATCGAACGTCGCGCCGAGCTCCTCGCCGCGCCGGACGACGAGTGCGCCGACGTCGTAGGCCTGGAAGAACCACTTGTGCGGGTCGACGGTCACCGAATCGGCGCGCTCGAGATCCGGCACGCGCCCGGCATCGCGCCGCGACAGCCGAACCGCGCCCCCGTATGCCGCGTCGACATGGAGCCACAGCCCTTCGCGCTCGGCGATGTCGGCCAGCTCCCCGATCGCGTCGACGGATCCGGTGTTCGTCGAGCCCGCGACCGCGGCGATGGCGATCGGCCGCAGGCCGGCGGCCCGGTCGCGCGCAATCGCTGACTGCACGCCGTCGCCGCGGAGCCGGAATCGGTCGTCCGCGGGAACGACGGTCAGCGTTTCGGGCGGGAACCCGAGCTCGTCGAGTGCCCGCGCGATGGAGAAGTGCGTCTGGTCTGACGCGTAGACGCGGACGCCCTCGAGCCGGGCGCCGCGCGGCGGCCGGTCGAGCCCCAGCTCCCGAGCGAGATGGATGTCCCGAACGAGCGCCATCGCGATGAAGTTCGCCATCACGCCACCGGACGTCAGCAGCCCGAAGCTCGCGGGGCCGTACCCGGCGAGGTCGCACAGCCAGCGGACGACCTCCTCCTCGACGAACGCCGCCGCGGGTCCTGCGTGCCACACGTCGACGCCCTGGTGGACGACCTGGCTCAGCAGCTCGCCGAGGATCGACATGACGAGCGGCGGCGGGGTGAAGTAGCCCCATGTCCGGCGGTGCCACGAGTTGAGCATGTGCGGCGCGAGCCGTGTTCGGAACTCGTCGATGAGGTCGCCCGACGGCGTGGGACCGGGCGGCGCGGCCGCGGGACCGCCGCTCGGCCCGAAGAACGCGGTCCGCAACGCCGCATATCCCGCGGGCTCGCCCATCGCCCGCGGAAACGCCTCGTCGTAGAGGTAGTCCAGCGCCGCGGTCCACGTCGCGCGACCAGCGGCATCGAGCGCATCGCGCGAGGCCGTGGCGTCGCTGATGTCGATGAGCTCCGGCTCCGGATGCCAGGCGAAGCGGTCGCTCGCGTCCGTGGCAGGACGCGGTCGCGCGCGGTCGTCGAGTCGCATCCCGCGATGGTACGGGCCATCGGCGGCGCTCGCGGCCGTCCGCCCGTAGCATTCGGTCGTGACCGATCCGGCCGTGCCCACCCCACCGGTTCGGGGCATCGACTACAAGGGCGAGCCGCTCGACAGCGATCGCGGCCCGGGCCTCGGGTGCTTCCGGTTCCAGATTGCGGTGCTGGCGATCGCCGTCGTCCTCACGCCGCTCAGCGTCGCGTGGGACTGGCCGATCTGGATCAGCTCGGCGCTGCTCGTGATCGTCCTCGTGCTGCTGCTGTTCGCGGGGCAGACGATCATCTTCCTGCTGCGCCTCGTCGCGGCGGACCGACGCGCCGCCGGTCGGCGGCGGCCGATCGCGCCTCGAACGCCGACGGTCGGCCAGCTCGAGGACGCGGCGGCGCCGGAACGAGGCGATTCGGATGTGCCGCCCGCTGATCCTCCCGATGAGGGGCGCGTGCCACAATAGGCCGCCCCCGGCTGCCCAGCGCCGGACCTTGCAGTGAGGACCGCCGCGCCGTGCCCGTGCTCGCGACCTACTTCTCCGTCCGCCGTGGCCGCGACCCGTTCTTCAAGTTCTTCATGAAGACGATCTTTCCGCGCCAGGTCCGCGAGTACGAGCAGAAGTTCGGGATCCGCTTCATCGGCTGGTACAACGTTGCGCACGGCTGGGACTTCGACAACGTCATCCTGCTTGACCTGCCCGATTACGCGACACTGGACCGGCTCGAGGCAGACGAGGCGACTCGCGCGCTCGGTCATCGCGCCGGCGAATGGATCTTCGAACGGCACCATTCGATGTTCCTCCGCGAGCGGATGGGCACCGATCTCGAATATCACCGCTGACGAGACAACCGAACCAGCCACCGAAGGCGCTCACGAAGGGAGGCGACGCGATGGACACGAGCCGCAACGATCTGCTCGGGGAGCTCGCGGCCGATGCCGCCCTAGAACGAAGCGACTTCCTCGTCCAGGCGACGGATCAGCTCCGCCGCTTCCTCGACGCCAACCGCGACCGCATCTCCGAGCTGGGTGGCCTGACGCTCATCGACGAGGATCCCGACTACCTGTCCATCGCGCCGGACATGACGTTCCGGAGCCGGACGCGCGAGTTCGACGAAGCCACGGGGCAATGGACGAGCGAGACGGAGGTCATCGAGCACGCGTCGGAGCTCATCGAGCTCTACAACCCCGCGGACATCTACGCCGCGTTCGCCGAGGCGGCTCGTGAGGCGGCCGGGCTCGCCCCGGAGCCAACGGCAACGGGCGAGCTGCTCGAGGGCGCGATGGTCGGGCCTGAGGAAAGCTTCAGCGTCGGCGCGGACCCGTACGCCGCGGCCGCTGATGACTGGGCCGCCGGGCAGCCCGCGGCACTCGACGCGGACGATGAGGACACTGCCGCGCGGCGCCTCTACGACCTCGCCCTCGAGTACCAGGAGCGAAGCCAGCGGAGCGAGGCGCGGCTGCTGGACCAGTTCGAGGCCGCATCGGCGAACCTCACCGCCCGCCTCGGTGATCTCATCATCGTGGACGACGATGACGAGCGACTGACGCTGACCGCCGGCGGCGGCTTCCGCGCGGAGGTCGTCCCCGAAGAGGCAGACGGCGAATGGCGGACGCTCGAGTCGACGGAGGAGCTGGTCGAGTTCTACGACCCGACGGACGTCTTCGGTGACCTCGCCGATGCGCTCGCCGAGGCGTGGCCGGGTGTCGCACCGGAGACCGCGGCGATGGCGCAGGAAGACGTCGCCGATGTCCCCGACGAGCCGGATGAGCCGGACTCGGACGACGAGGCGGACGACACGACGCGCAACGGGAGCGGCGGCCTGCCCCGCGAGTGACGATGCGCCTGATCGCGGCAGAGCTCGTCGACAGCCGCGAGATTCTGCCCGGACAGTGGATCCAGGCATTCCACGCGCCGCATCTCGCCAATGGATCGCGAGCCGGCCAGTTCGTCCACGTGCGGACTGGCGACTACTCCGGGCTCGTCCTCCGGCGTCCCTTCTCGATCAACACCGCCGACGTCGCCTCCGGCATCGTCACGATCCATTTCCGCACGATCGGGCGAGGCACCGAATGGTTCACCCGGCTGCGCGTCGGCGACCCGATCGACATGCTCGGCCCGCTGGGACGACCGTTCGAGGTCGATCCGCGATCGCAGCACCTGCTCCTGATTGCCGGCGGTCTCGGGATGGCCGGGGTCCGGATGCTCGCCGATGAGGCCGTCCGCGCGGGCCGCCAGGTGACGTTGCTCTTCGGGGCCGCGAATGCCCGCGAGGTGTATCCGTCGAACCTGCTGCCGGACGAGGTCGAATACGTCGTCGCGACGGACGACGGATCGCTCGGGCACCACGGCTTCGTGACCGAGCTCGTGCCGCAGTACGAGGCGTGGGCGGATCAATCCTTCGCCTGCGGCCCGCAGCCGATGCTCGCGGCGCTCGCCCGTCTCGCCGGCGGGCGACAGGGTCGGATGGGTGTCGCGAAGCTCGGCCGAAAGCGGGGCGGCGGGCGGGCGGACAGGTCCGGATCACCGGCCGCGCGCCGGAAGGCGTTTCTCCAGGTGTCGATGGAGCAGAACATGGGCTGCGCGGTCGGCGCCTGCCTCGGCTGCGTCGTCATGGGCTCGAATGGCGCACCGCAGCGCGTCTGTCGCGAAGGTCCAGTCTTCGGGGCGGACGAGATCGCGTGGGAGGCGGGCTGGTGAAGGCGAAGCGGCGAGCGGTCACCACCGCGCTCACCGGCAGGAAGGCGGCGAGGTACATCCGGCCCGGCGACGCGGCGGCGCGCCGGGTCGCGTCGCCTGCGCCCATCGCGCCGCCCGTGGCGCCTCCGCGCGTTTCCGAAGCGGCGCCGCCGTCGGCCGCTCGGGCGGTGCGCGTCCCTGCTGTTCGTGACGGGCCCACGCCTGCGCCTCGCGCGATCGCGGCGGCGGACGTGGATCTCACCGTGGACCTCGGGCGCGGGCTCGTGCTCGCCAACCCGATCCTCGTCGCCTCGGGGACGTTCGGCTACGGCATCGAGTACGGCGACGTCGTCGAGATCGGACGGCTCGGCGCGATCTGCTGCAAGGGGACGACGCTGAAGCCGCGGATCGGGAACGTCACGCCGCGGGTCACCGAGACGCCGGCCGGGATGCTCAACTCGATCGGGCTGCAGAATCCGGGCGTCGACGCGGTGATCGAGAAGTACGCCGCCACGTGGCAGGGCTGGCGCACGCCGGTCATCGTCAACGTCGCTGGCGAATCCGTCGCGGACTACGTCGAGGTCGTCCGGCGGCTCGAGGGCGTTCCGGGCATCGCGGCGATCGAGCTGAACATCTCGTGCCCAAACGTCGGCAAGGGCGGCCTG
>DASWSI010000001.1:0-2584 GCA_036402715.1 Candidatus Limnocylindrales bacterium | reverse complement strand
ATGCCGTCCGGGTGCGCCCGAAGCACGGCGATGACGCGCCCGAGCCGGGCGAGCCGGTCGCGCTTCGTCCCGCGGTCCTCGGCGTCGATCACGCTGCCGTCATCCCTTCAGCCTGCGGCCGCCATTCAGGCCCGTCAGCGGCCGGGCGGCGCAATGTCGTGTGGCCGATCCCGCTCCGTGGCGATCATCGTCGCCCGGAGGTGGCCCTGCAGGCCGCCGTCGACGATGCCCCCGGCGTCGCCGTTGACGCTGCCCGAGACCTGCCCCAGCTCGCCGTCGATGAAGACCCAGTAGTCGAGCTCGCCGCGCCAGTGCGTCAGCGGCGCGGACCCCACGAGCCACGCCGACTGCGGGAACGCGGCGCGGAACGTTGCGCCGTCGATCGCCACGCGGCAGTGGCGCGCGCGGGCGCCCTCGAAGAACGAGACGCCGTGCATCTCCGCGACCGCGCGGACGCCGGGATCGAGCGCCTCGTCGAGGACCTGGGCGTCGAGGGTGTCGTCCGCGACGTCCGCGGCTGCCACCGTCTGCCAGCCCGTCGCCGGCGAGAGCTGCCACGCGGCGTCGCCGATCCGCGCCGCACCGTACTGGCCGAGCTCGCGGGTCGTCGCGACGTAGGCAAACCAGCGGAAGTCGGGCCCGGAGCGGACGCCGCGGATGTCGACGGAGCCGAGAGTCTTGCCGTCGACGTCGCCGCTCAGCGCGACGTCGACGCGGGCCGTTCCGCCGATCGCGAGGGCGTGGTCGCAAGTGGGCGGCTCGCGGTCCGCGTCGCCGGGGCCGAACCGCGAATCGGGGACCGGATGGTCGCGGAGGGCGAGGTCGTTGCCGATCGCGACGGCCGCGAAGACCGAACCGACGACGGCCGTCAGCGCGACGGCGATGACCGCGCCCCGAACGAAGCGTCGCCGCCGGACCGCCGTCTCGCCGAGCGATCGGCGGGCGATCCCGAGGCCGCTGAACAGGCTGGTCCCGAGGAGGGCGAGCAGCCACGGGTAGCCGGCCTCCGGTGACGGCACGAGGGTCTGCGGGCCGCGGGCGAGCAGCTGCGTGAGGAGGCCACCGATCGACGGCGCGAGGAGCAGCAACGACGCCAGGCCGAGCCAGACGAGGGCCGCGAAGGCGCGGTTGCCGCGGGCGACCGGCGGCCAGGCGAGCCCCGCGAGCGAGACGAGAATCGGCAGCCCCGCCGCGACACCGACCAGGATGTCGACGGGCCCGCCGGGGTGATAGCCGAGCAGGACGAGCCCGGCCGTGATCGTCCAGCCGGCGAACAGCGCGATCGCGATCAGGCGGAGCTCGAACGTCCGGACACGCACGCGCGGAGTCTACCCGGCAGCGATCTCCCGACCCGCGTCGACGCCCGCGATTCGCGGCATTTCCCCCACTGTCGCAAGTACGGGGCCGCGACCGGACCTGCGGGTCATCGCCCCGTCCCCTCCGTCGTCCGAACATCCCCTCACCAACCAGCCGGCCACCACGACACACCACCGGGCACAAAGGTTCGAGACGTGGCAGGACAGTCGCATCGAGGTACGCGGGGACGCCGACGACCCTCCCGGGTCGTCTCGTCAACGGCGCTCGGGGCGGCCCCGGCCGGAACGAGCTCCGTCGCCGTCACGACACCCAAGCCACGCGACACAGCGGCCATGCGACCCGAGACCCGGGCGACCTACCGGATGCTGATCCTCCGCGGACTGGCCCCGGAGGAAGCGGCCAATCTCACCGCGTACGTCTGCGGCATCCACGTCGAGTCGCAGCCGTGGAAGCTCCACGAAGTCAATCGCCTTCTCTTCCTCCGCGAGCTCGAGCTCGGGGGACGGTTCGGATCGACGGACGGCACGGCCGACCAGACCTGAACCGCGACAACTGCATCCACCGGCCGAGGCAGCGTTCTCCCTCCTCCCGCTGTTGAGGCCAAGTTTTCGAAGCGGCGCCTAGCCTCCTCCAGGCGCCGCTTCGGATTCCACCCCCGAATTGCCGGTAGGATCGCCGCGTGGCCCGGCCGTTCGTCTCGCTCCTGACCGACTTCGGGTTGCGCGACCCGTCGGCCGCGATCTGCCGCGGTGTGGTCCTGGGCATCGCGCCGGACGCGGAGATCCTCGACATCAGCCACGAGGTCCGCAAGTACGCGGTTCGCGATGGCGCGCTTCTCCTGTGGTGTGCACTGCCGTATCTGCCCGTCGGCGCGCACGTCGCCGTTGTCGACCCCGGGGTCGGGACCGCGCGCCGGCCAGTTGCGCTGCGGGTCAGCCGCGGCGACTACCTCGTGGGCCCCGACAACGGGCTGCTCCTGATGGCCGCGGAGCGGCTCGGCGGCCTCGTCGCCGCCGTCGAGCTCACGGCGGAGGGGTACCGCCTGCCGGTCGTGTCAACGAGCTTCCACGGCCGGGACATCTTCGCCCCGGCGGCCGCCCATCTTGCGAGCGGGGTCCTGCTCGACGCGCTTGGGCCGGCGGTCGATCCGGCGACGCTCGTCCGGCTCGCGACGCCGGACCCTCGCATCGCGGACCGCGGCCTCGAGACGCACGTGATCTACGTCGACACCTTCGGCAACGTGAAGTTCACCGCGCTCGGAACGGAT